>JAWWPK010000141.1:0-11468 GCA_033854925.1 Nocardioidaceae bacterium
GCGGGGTCACCGCTCTGTGGTCGAAGACATTTCGCATAACCCCGGGATCGGCCGGACGTTAGTGGAGGCACACGTCGCCTCTGGTGCGATGCCTACCCCTTGCCGAGGACCCTGAAATGTCTCGCTCTCCTCAGCGCCGCCTTCGCGCTGCCCTGGTCTCGATCGCGCTCGCTGCCGGTGTCGGCCTGGTCGCCCTGCCGGCTGTCGGCAGCGCCGAAGCCACCCCCGCGGCCGCTCCCGACGCCAGCGGCATCGCGTCCGGCTTTCTGTTCTACGTCACCCCGGACCCGCAGCCGACGTGCGTCGCTCCGGTCTCGCTCAACAACAGCGCGGACCCGGCTCTCGACCGTGCGGCCTGCGGCTTCGTCAACTTCACGCCGTCGGGCGCCACCGGCACCATGACGGCCGACCTCTACTCCGGCGATGCGCCCACGCCGTTCAAGACCAACCTGCCGACCACGGCCAGCACCTCCTCCGCCGGCACCCGGAACGTCGAGCTGAGCCCGGACGGCACCTGGCCCGCCGGGCCGGTCAAGATGGTCGTCAAGGACAGCACCGGCCCGATCGGTGACTACCACTTCTTCGTCAACCCGCTGCGCACTTCCCCCAGCGCCACAGGCGTGGCGTCGCCGGGAGACGCGTTCAACGTGACTGGCACCATCTCCGAGGTCAGCGGCCGTGCGACGTTCACGGGCGCCGGCGTACCGGCCGGCTTCAAGGTGCGGCTGACCAGGCCGGACGGGTCGGTCCTGTTCACGTCCCCGGTCCAGACGGCCGCCGGCGACGGCACCTTCACCTACGCCGTCCCGGCCGGCACGACATCGGCGGTCACCGCGGACGCCAGCAGCGGTTTCAAGACGACGCTGGGTGTCCGGATCATCGACGCTGCCTACGACGACACCACGAGCCTGCCCGCCACGGGCGCCTGGGCGTCGCCGGTCGCCGGCTCGACCGGCAAGGTGATCGCGGTTCCGGCCACCGACCTGCTGATCCAGAACAGCTTCGTGTCCTCGGCCGGCTGGGTGAAGCCGGGTGACACCTACCCGTCGCGGATCATCGTCACCAACCCGACGACGACGGCGCGGACGCCGAGCATCCAGGTCACGGCGCCGGCCGGGTCCACCATCCTCACCGCCGGTGCTACGACCGTGAACGGGCCCTCCTACACCTGGACGCCGGGCAGCATCCCGGCCGGCGAGACCAGGACCCTGGTGCTGTCGTCGCAGGCTGCCACGACCTCCGCGCTCCCCACGGTCGTGTGGCGGGACCTGTCCTCCACCGCAGTGATGACCGGTGGTGGCCTCGCGTCGCCGGTGACGGTCCTCAGCCACGGACCCAAGGTCATCCCGCCGAACGAGACCTACGACACGGCGCGATACGGCGACCGGCCGTTCCCGATCGTGCCGCTCCAGTTCAACGACCGCTCCTACCAGCCCACCCACTCGGGCGACTCGCTCGAGTCGGTCATCAACGACCCGGGCAACCCGGGGTCGACGTTCAACCTCTACCAGGAGATGTCGCTGGGGCAGCTCTACCCCAACGGCACCGTGCCCTCGGCCGGGATCACGTCGGCAGACTTCACCGGCTTCAGCCCCGCCAAGCCGTTCACCAAGCTCACCGACGGCACGCCGACCACCTGCCATGGCACGACGTACGCCGACCTGCCCGCGCCGGTCCGGGATGCCGTCTACACCCAGCGCATCGCCAACGGTGTCTACAACCTGCCCGGCAGCACCGACTACTACGGTGACGACGCCAACGGCTCGGCGCTCATCGGCGCCGAGACCGGGGTCGGCGCGCTGCAGAACATCGACGCCGGCTGCGGTCCCACCTCCAAGGTGGTGGCGGACGCGGTCGCGCTCGCGGACCCGGAGATCGACTACTCCGACTACGACACCGACAAGGACGGCGTCGTCGACTTCTTCATGGGCGTCTTCGCCGGCTGCGGTGGCAACGGCTCCTCTCAGCTGTCGGTGGCCGGATGCGCCTACCCGGACGCGCCCTACGACAACATCTGGCCGCACAGCTCCTCCCTCGAGGGCACCTACAGCGACCCGGTCACCAAGCTGCCCGGTGTCGTGACCAACGACCAGCTCAAGGACCTCGAGGGGCGGCCGCTGTGCTGGCAGGACGCAGCCTTCACCGTGAAGGGCCCCGACTGCACGGGCGGCAAGAAGAAGGTCTTCGTCCGGGTCGGCCCCTACAACCTCAACCCCGAGACGGCGATCGACTTCGCTTCGGTGATCTCCCACGAGTACGGCCACTCCCTGGGTCTGCCGGACTTCTACTCCACCGGCAGCCGCGCAACGTACGGCTCGTGGACCCTGATGGCTGAGGACCACTCGCAGAACATCGACGCCTTCGGGCGCCAGGAGCTCGGTTGGGTGGTGCCGCGGGTGCTGCCGAAGACCGGCACCAAGACGGTGACGGGCTGGCAGAACTCCAAGAAGGACATCGACACGATCACGTGGCAGCAGCCCGACGGCACGCCGTACACCCTCCAGGAGGGCGTGGACGGCCGGGTCCAGAACTCCGAGATGTACGTCGCCAAGCTCCCCGGACGACAGCTCCTCGACCCGTCGGTCTTCACGCCCTCGGCCACCAACGAGGGCGCCAGCGCCAGCCACCTGTGGTGGTCCGGCTCGGGCAACGACTTCGGATGCCCTCCGACCTCCGGTCACAACTTCGACCTCTCGGTGCCCGGCCTGTCCGCGCTCCCGGCCGGCAGCACCGTCAAGCTCACCTTCAAGTCCCGCTGGGACACCGAGTGGGACTTCGACTACGGCTACGTGCTGACCACCATCGACGGAGGGAACAGCTACACCTCCCACCCCTCGGAGAACGGCTACACGTCCTCCAACACCGACCCCACGGCCGGCAACCCCAACCAGGCGAGCTGCCAGACCACCTACGACAACGGCATCACCGGGAGCAGTGGGTCCTACCAGGCCAACAGCCAGGCGGTGGACCGCAAGGCAGGGAACTACCCGGAGCCGGTCTTCCTCTCCGACAGCTACGACATCAGCGACCTCGCGGGGAAGCCCAGCGGCGCCATCCGGTTCGCCTACGCGACCGATCCCGGGTTGGCGCGTCCCGGCTGGTTCATCGACGACGTGAAGGTGACGGCGACGACGCCGGGCGGCGACCAGGTGCTGCTCGACACGGACTTCGAGACCAGCGGTGGGCCCGAGGACCCGCACGTGTACAACGGCGGTTGCCGGGACACCCTGACCACGGCACAGAAGTGCACCCAGGGCTGGAAGTACCTGCAGGCCGGCGCCCTCTCGGCGCAGGACCACGCCTACTACCTCGAGATGCGCGACCGGTCGGGCTTCGACTACGACGCGCACGGCCAGGCGGACCGCGGCGAGCCCACCTTCGGGGCGGGGCTCTACCTGTCCTACACCGACGAGGCGCACGGCTACGGCAACGTCGGGACCGACGACCCTCCCGCGCAGTCGCCCCTCGACTCCGTGCCGCAGCCCGGCAACGACACGCCCACCCTCGACGATGCTGCCTTCACCGATGACACCGGACGCACGTCGTTCAGTGACTCCGGGGCCGGGCACACCGACAACTACACCGACCCGAGCAGTCCCTCAGGCAACTGGGAGTTCAAGTACGGCTGCCTCGGCTTCCACGTCGACACGATGGGCGGCAAGGACGCCGCGGCCGTCGGCAACCTGACCGGCGACGTCACCTTCACGATGGGTTCGGGCCAGACAAGCGGCTGTGGTGACTTCGACTACGGCTACCTGACCGGCCCGCCCGGCGCAGGCAACACCGCCCCGACGGCGCAGGCGTCGGCGACGCCCAACGTGGCCTCGGTCGGCCAGCAGGTCCAGTTCTCCGCCGAGGGTTCGACCGACGCGGAGACACCCGGCGCGCTGACCTACGGCTGGGACTTCGGTGACGGCACGACGAGTGCCGCGAAGAACCCGACCCACGCCTACGACCAGGCCAAGCCCTACCAGGTCAAGCTGACGGTGACCGACCCGCAGGGCCTCTCGGGCACGGCCACGGTCGGGGTCACCGTGACCGGCAGCGGCGGCGGCAACACCGCCCCGGCCGCTGAGGCCACGGCCACGCCGACCGACCCGGCGACGGGGCAGCCGGTGGTCTTCAGCGCTGCGGGTTCCACCGACGCCGAGACACCGGGCGCCCTGACCTACGCGTGGAGGTTCGGAGACGGCACCACGGCCAGCGGCGTGACGGCGACCCACGCCTACGCCAGTGCGGGCCACTACACAGCCAGGGTGACGGTGACCGACCCGGGCGGGCTGACAGGGGCGGCGACGGTGTCGGTCACCGTGCGGTCCGCGGTCACCCCGCCAGGCTCTGGCAACGCCAGCGTCAGGCCGGTGGCGGTCATCAAGGTCAAGCCCAAGCGTCCGGGCACCGACCGAAAGGTCCGCTTCGTCGGCAAGAGGTCGACGGGGACCGGTGCCCTGACCTACACATGGAACTTCCACAACGGCGGCAAGAGGCTCGACGCCACCGGCAAGAAGGTGAAGACCTTCGTCCGACGGGCCGGCGTGCACATGGTGACGCTGACGGTGACCGACAGCACCGGCGCCACCGCCAAGCAGACCGTGCGCTACCGGGTGCGTCACCACTACTCCAACCGGGCGGCCCTCAGCCGCGCTGTGGGCCAACAGCTGTCCCGGCAACTGGCGGGTCTCTTCTAGCCGGACCTGACCGGGCCGCCGCGAGGCGGCCCGGTCACCGGTCAGCCCACCACGCCAGCAGCGCAGCCTTGGCGTCCGCCTCCGACATCGGGCCGTGGTCGAGGCGTAGCTCGAGGAGGAAGTTGTAGGCCTGGCCGACCTCGCGGCCCGGGGCGATGCCGAGCAGCTCCATGATCTGGTTGCCGTCGAGGTCGGGGCGGATCGAGTCGAGCTCCTCCTGCTCCTGCAGTCGGGCGATCCGGGTCTCGAGGTCGTCGTAGGTACGGCGCAGCCGCTCGGCCTTGGCGCGGTTGCGGGTGGTGCAGTCGGCGCGGGTGAGCACGTGCAGCCGCTCGAGCTGGTCGCCGGCGTCGCGCACGTAGCGGCGTACGGCGGAGTCGGTCCACTCGCCCGAGCCGTAGCCGTGGAACCGCAGGTGCAGCTCGACCAGCTTGGCGACCGCGTCGATCTCGTCCTTGGAGAAGCGCAGGGCCTGCATGCGCTTGCGGGTGATCTTGGCGCCGACCACGTCGTGGTGGTGGAAGGTCACCGAGCCGTCGTCGAGGAACTTCCGGGTCCTCGGCTTGCCGACGTCGTGCATCAGGGCCGCGAACCGCGACACGAAGTCCGGACCGCCACCCAGTCGCCCCTCGAGGTCGATCGACTGCTCCAGCACCGTGAGCGTGTGCTCGTAGACGTCCTTGTGCCGGTGGTGCTCGTCGCGCTCGAGCGCGAGCGCGGGCAGCTCGGGCAGGACCCGCTCGGCCAGCCCGGTCTGCACGAGCAGGGCCAGCCCGCGGCGCGGGTACGTCGCCGAGATCAGCTTCACGAGCTCGTCGCGGATCCGCTCGGCCGAGATGATCTCGATCCGCCCGGACATCTCCGTCATCGCGGCGACCACCTCCGGGGCGACCACGAACCCGAGCTGCGCCGCGAACCGCGCCGCGCGGAGCATCCGCAGCGGGTCGTCGGAGAAGGAGTCCTGCGGCGTACCCGGCGTGCGGATCAGTCCCTGGGCGAGGTCGACCACTCCGCCGTACGGATCCTCGACCAGACGGCCGGGCAGCCGCACGGCCATCGCGTTGATGGTGAAGTCGCGGCGGCCCAGGTCGCCGTCCAGAGTGTCGCCGAAGTCGACCGTCGGCTTGCGCGACGACGGGTCGTAGGCCTCGGAGCGGTACGTCGTCACCTCGACGGTCCACGGCCCCTTCCGGCACCCGATGGTGCCGAAGTCGCGGCCCATGTCCCATGTCGTCTCGCCCCACGCCGCGAGGAGCCGCTCGGTGTCGTCCGGCCGTGCTGAAGTCGCGAAGTCGAGGTCGGTGTGCGGCCGGCCGAGCATGGCGTCGCGGACCGGCCCGCCGACCAGCGCGAGCTCGTGGCCGGCGTCCGCGAACAGCGCACCCAGGTCGTCGATCACGGACGCGATCCGCTCCAGCTCGACGCCCGCGTTGCGCTGGAGCTCGACCACGGTCAACGCGGGCGACTCGGGTGCGGGCACGAGGGTCAACTGTAGGGCGGGGAGGCCGATCGACGGGTCTCGGGAGACACAGCGTGGAGGTCTAACCTGTCCCGCATGCTCCACCGGCTCTCGATCAGTGCTGCCCTGGCGGCGCTGACGGTGCCCCTGGTGCTGGCCGGACCGAGCCACGCCGATCCGGGCAGTACGCCGAGCGACGACCCGGGAGCGCAGGCCCAGCAGCGCAAGGCGCAGCTTCGCGCCGTGCCCCGCAAGCCGGTCGTCAGCAGGCACGCCCACCGTGCCCGCGCCGAGACCGCCTCGCCGCTGGCGGTGACCATCGACAAGCTGACCCCCTCGACGATCCCCGACAAGGGCATGGTCCGGGTCTCGGGGACGATCACCAACAACGACACCGTCACCTGGTCGACGATCAACGTCTACTCGTTCATCTCCGACGAGCCGCTGACGACGCCCCAGCAGCTCGACGAGGCAGCGGCCACTCCCGAGGACGCCGTGGTCGGGGGCCGGATCACCGACGAGCAGCACAAGTTCAACATCGCCGAGCTGGCGCCGGGCGACCACGCGACGTACAGCCTCAGCATCCCGCGCCGGCTGCTCCACGCGGACACGCCCGGCGTCTACTGGTTCGGCGTGCACGCGCTCGGTGAGGGCCCCGACGGCCGCGACGAGACGGCAGACGGCCGCGCTCGCACCTTCCTGCCGCTGGTGCCCGAGGCCCGGCTCGGCCAGGAGCCGACGGCCGTGGTGATCCCGCTTCGGCACCAGCTCGTCTACGCCGACGACGGTTCGGTCGACGATCTCGCCGGCTGGACCCAGACCCTGTCCCAGGGCGGGCGGCTCCGCTCGATGGTCGACTTCGGAGCCAACTCCGGGGACCGCACCGTGACCTGGCTGGTCGACCCGGCGCTCATCGACGCCGTACGCCGGATGGCGGACGGCAACCCGCCCAGATCACTCGACCCCAACCTGCAGGCCGGCCAGGACGACGGCGAGGACGCGACGCCCGTCGACCCGTCTGCGAGCACCACCCCGACGGGGCAGCCCACCGAGTCACCGACGGCGGCGACGCAGAGCCCCTCCGACAGCCCCCTCGACCTCGACGCGCTCGACCCGGCCGTTCAGACGGCCGCGAAGGCCGCGCAGGCCTGGCTGGCCCGGTTGGGCGCGGCGATGCGCCCCGAGGACCAGGTCATGTCACTGCCCTACGGCGACGTCGACGTCGCCGGCGCGGCGGCGCACGACCCGGAGCTCTACCAGCGCGCGGTGGCCCGGGCCGGCACCACCCTGCCGGGCTTCGACGTCACCACCACCCCGGTGGTCTCCTCACCGAGCGGCTACCTGACCGCGAAGGGGATCCGGGATGCCGCACCGGGCTCGACGATCCTGCTCACCGACGCGATGTTCGCGGACCCGGCCCCGGCGCTCGCTACAACCGAGGGCCACGACGTGGTCGTCACCTCGACCGCTGCCGGCGAGGGGGGCCCGGGCCCGGGAAGCCGAACCTCGATCACCGCCATGCGCCAGCGGCTGCTGTCCGAAGCCGCGGTGCGGTTCCTCCGCGGCGGCCGGGCGCCGCTCACCCTGGTGGTCCCGCATGACTGGAACCCCACGGACGGCAGCGGCGCGTTCTTCAGTGGCCTCGACGCCGGCTGGCTCGACCTCACCTCGGTGCAGGGGGTGAGCCACGCGGGGGCGACCACGTCGGTGGCCGGCGGAACCCTGCGCTACCCGAAGTGGCAGGAGGCCGCCGAGCTCGACCCCCCCAACTTCGACTCCGCGGACGAGCTGATCCGCAGCGGGGCCTCCCTGCAGAGCCTGCTCACCCTCAACAACCTCGTCTCCGGCACCGTCACGGACCAGGCGCTCGGGAGCGCGTCGTACTCCGCGCGCACCAAGCCCATCGACAACCGTGCGTCCGCCGACGCGTCCAGGGAGTGGATCGACAGCCGGCTCCGGCAGGTGCACGTGGAGGCTTCCCGCGCGGTCACGCTCTCCAGCTCGAGCGGGCGGTTCCTGGCGACCATCAGCAACGACCTGGACCAGCCGGTGACGGTCACCATCGGCGCCAAGGCGGACGACAACCTCACCATCGACAGCCCCCCGGCGTTCGAGGTCCCGGCGAACCGCCGGGTGGCCGTGCTGCTCACGGCACGCACCGACGAGAGCGGCATCCACGACGTGACGCTGGTCGTCCTCGACAAGCGCGGTACGCCGCTCGGCGGGTCCACCGGCCTCACCATCCGCTCGGCCCAGGTCAGCAACGTGATCTGGCTGTTCGTCGGCATCGGCTGCGCCCTGCTCTTCGGTGCGATCGGCGTCCGCCTGTTCCGGCGGATCCGCAAGGCCCGGCGGGCGCCGGAGGAGGCCGACGACGGCCCTGTCGACGGGGATGTCGACGGGGACGACGACGGGGCCGAGCCGACCGAGCAGAAGGAACCCGCAGGAGCCGGCACCCGGTGACCGAACAGCCGCTCGACGAGGCAGCGGAGCAGTCGAGCCTCATGTCCAACAGTGCGGTGATGGCTGCGGGCACCACCGTGTCGCGGCTGAGCGGCTTCTTTCGAGCCGCGCTGTTGTCCTATGCGCTGGGAAAGTCCGTGCACGCGGACGTCTTCAATGTCGCGAACTCACTCCCGAACATGCTCTACATCCTGCTGGCCGGCGGCATCTTCAACGCCGTCCTGGTCCCGCAGCTGGTCAGAGCGATGCGCAACCACCCGGACAAGGGCGACGCCTACACCAGTCGGGTGGTCACCGTCGCCGCACTGTTCCTCGTCGCCGTCACGGTCGTGCTCGTCGTGGCCGCGCCGCTGATCGTCGACCTGGTCGCGCCGTCGTACGGCGCCACTCCCGCCGTCCGCGACTCCGCCATCGCGTTCACGCGGTTGTGCCTGCCCCAGGTCTTCTTCTACGGGATGTACGTACTGGTCGGCCAGATCCTCAACGCCCGCGGCTCGTTCGGCCCGATGATGTGGGCGCCGATCGCCAACAACCTCATCGCGGTCGTGGTCGTGCTCATGTACATCGTCGGCTACGGCAAGGCGGAGGGCGCCGAGGTCTCCGGCGGCTACGGGTCGGGGCAGGAGCTGCTGCTCGGCCTCGGCTCCACGCTCGGGATCGCGGTCCAGCTGCTCATCCTGGTGCCGTACCTGCGCCGCTCCGGCTTCGTCTACACACCGCGGCTCGACCTGCGCGGCAGCGGCCTCGGGCACACCCTGCGGCTGGGCGTCTGGACCGTGCTGTTCGTCATCGTCAACCAGGTGGCCTACGTCGTCGTCCAGCGGCTCGCGACCGGCGGTGCGGCCGCCGCCGCGAACGGCACTGGGTTCACCGTCTACTCGAACTCGTTCCTGGTCGTGATGGTCCCGCACGCGATCGTCACGGTCTCGCTGGCGACCGCCATGCTGCCGCGGCTCTCGTCGCACGCAGCGACCGGCGATCGGCAGGCGCTCGCCGGCTCGCTGTCGAGCACCATGCGTGCCGCGCTCGCGGTGATCGTCCCGTTCGTCGCGTTGCTGCCCGTGATCGCGCCCGACCTGGCCCGGGTGGTGTTCGCGCACGGCGCCGCCGCCGAGGGCGGCGTGGACGCCTATGTGCCGACCCTCTCGCTGTTCGGCCTCGGCATTCTCTTCTTCACCTTCCACTACCTGGTGCTCCGTGGCTTCTACTCCCTCGAGCAGAACCGGGTGGTCTTCTTCGTGCAGTGCGGTGTCGCGGTGACGAACATCGTCGCGGCGGTCGCGCTGGTGCACGCCACGTCGGCCGAGCACACCTCCCCGGCGCTCGTCGTCGCCTACGCCGTGTCGTACGCCGTCGGCTCGTTCGTCTCCTACCTGTTGCTGCGCCACCAGCTCGGTGGGCTGCGCACCCGCCGGCTGCTGACCTTCGGCGGCCGGCTCGTGATCGCCACCGGTCTGGCCACCGGGCTCACGTTCCCGGTGGCGCAGGTGCTCGACGGGCTGTCGGACGACCCGGGCCTCCTGATCGCCACGGTCCGGCTGGTCTGTGTAGGAGCCGTAGACGTGCTGCTCTTCCTGGTGTTCGCGCGGCTGTTGCGGATCACGGAGGTCAACGACGTGCTGGCCACCTTCACAAGGCGCTCCCGGGCCCGCTAGGCGGGCCTACGATGGCAACCTCGGGGACCACACCAGCCACACCGCAGAGGGGGTTCGGGAACAGCGTGCCGCACGCGACCCGGGCCGGCGACGTGCTCGCCGACCGGTATCGGCTGGTCGACCTCCTGAGCGAGAGCGGGGGCGGCCGGTTCTGGCGCGCGCACGACCGCATCCTGGAACGCCACGTCGCCCTCCACGTGATCGCGGCCGACGACCCGCGTGCCGAGCTGCTGCTCGACGCGGCCCGCCGCTCTGCGACCGTCCTCGACCCGCGCATCCTCCGGGTCCTCGACGCCGAGCGCACCAGCGACTGCTGCTTCGTCGTCAACGAGTGGGGGTCCGGAACCTCGCTCGACATCATGCTCGCGAGCAACGGTCCGCTCTCGCCGCGACGTGGGGCCTGGCTGGTCAGCGAGGTGGCGGACTCGATCGCGGCCGCGCACGCACACGGGGTCGCCCACGGGCTGCTGTCGCCCGAGAACGTGCTGCTGGAGAACGCGGGTTCGGTCCGGATCATCGGCTTCTGCGTCGACGCGGCGCTGCACGGCATGCCACCGGGCGACCCGCAGCACGACGTCGTCGACCTGGCCGGGCTGCTGCACGCGACGCTGACCGGCCGCTGGGCCGGGGTCTCGCCGTCCGGCGTACCCCGCGCCCCCGAGGACCACGGTCGGGTGCTGCGGCCGCGGCAGGTGCGGGCCGGGGTGCCCCGCGGCCTGGACGACCTCTGCGACGAGCTGCTGAACCCACGCGGCCAGCGGCTGCGCGACCTCCGCGATCTAGGGAGCGCCCGCGGCATCCAGAGCTTCCTGGCCGAGTTCGTCGGTGACCCGGCCGGGCTGGGCCGGGCGATCGCGGCCGGCAACCCGGAGAAGAACGAGACCGTCGTGCTCCCCGCCGTACCCGAGATCCTGGCCAGACCGCACCCCGACGACTGGGTGGCGCCGACCGAGCCGGAGCCCGAGCCGGAGCCCGAGCCGGTCGTCGAGATGCCCACCCAGGCCGGGCTGCCGATCTTCGACGACGAGAACGACGAGGTCTCCTGGCTCCGCGCCCGCGACGAGCCCGCGCCGCCACCCCCGCCGTTCGAGGAGCCACCGGAGCGGCCGCTGTTCGCCCCGGAGGCCCGCAAGCCCCGCTCGCCGCACCTCGACACCGGCCCGGTGGTGGCGCGCGGCGACGAGTACTGGCCGTTCGACCAGG
>JAWWPK010000142.1:0-3644 GCA_033854925.1 Nocardioidaceae bacterium
CACCAGCCGGTCCCAGTCGTTGCCGCCCTTGGGGTGCTGGTCGGAGACGCAGACCAGCGACCAGTTCACCGCGACCTTCTCCGGCCACAGCGGGTCGATGCGCAGCGCGCGGCCGCGGGTCTGCACGACCGAGGTGATCGTGGTGACCGCGGTGACGTCGGCGAGCCCGGTGATCCGCCTGGCGTCCCAGCCCTCGCCGAGCAGCCCGCGGGTGCCGACCAGGACCTGGCAGTGACCGTCCTGGAAGTACGACGTCATCAGCGCCACCCACTGCCGGGTCGTCCACGGACCCACGATCTGCTGGCTGGTCGAGTCCTCAGCGAGGGCCTCGACCCGCAGCGACGCCGCGAGGTCGCGGTCGGGCAGCCAGCCCAGGAACGCGTGCAGCGTGGCCGTGGCCCCGGCGACCGTCTTGCCGGTGACGAGCATGGGGTTGAGACCGCTGGTCTCCGGGGCGGCGACCAGGGCCTCGAGCATCGCGTGGGCCGAGCCGGCCTGCTGGTCGATGACGCCGGTGAGGTCCGCCGGGAGGGTCGCTCCGGCCCGCTCGTGGTCGCAGAGGACCAGCATCCGCATCCGCTCGGCGAGGTTGAGGTGCTCCTGGTTGCAGATCTCGACCACGGCGGTGGTCTTCGACGCTGACCTGGCCAGCACCCGGTCGACCGGGCTGCGGCCGCGGCGGATGCCGCGCTTGGTCCACTGGTAGCCGACCGACGGCAGCGCGCGACGTACCGCCTCCACGACCTGCTCGTCCTGGGGCAGCCCGGTCTTGATGAGCCGGCCGGTCAGCCAGTCGTCGACCAGCAGCACCCAGTCGTCCGCGGTCGGTGCTGAGCGGTGCTCCTCCTCCATCCGGGCGCCGCTCGGCAGCCCGATCATCCCGACGTGGTGCAGCCTCAGCACCGCGCGGCACACGTCCGGCTGCTCCTTGACCAGGGTCAGCCACGGCGACCGGCTCGCGACGAACCGCGCGTCCAGCCACTGCAGGAACGGCATCGAGCCGAACGTCGGGTCGGTGAGCTGGGTGACGAGCTCCCGGAACCGCTCGGCCTCCTCCTTCAGCCAGTCGTCCTCGCTCGGTGTCGGGGTGGTCAGCCAGGCCAGCTCGACGAACGGCGCCAGGTCGCCGACCTTGACCACGGCCGGGATCGAGACCCGGTAGAGCGGCGCGCCGAACAGCTCGTCGACGAGGAGCGCCTGGTCGGCGGTCAGGGCCTCGGGCGGGGTCGCGGTCAAACCGAGCACCAGCGCGTTGGGCAGCTCGTCCAGCAGCTCCCCGATCAGCCGGCCCCACACCTCGAGCAGGTGATGGCACTCGTCGAGGACCAGCAGCAGCGGCCCGCTGTCCCTGTTGAGTGTCTGCAGCTGCTGGACGAGCGCGCGGCCGTTCTCGTGCAGTCGGTCCAGCAGCGAGGGTGGGCCGACCGGTACGGCGGCGGCTGCAGCAGGTGCCCCGGCTGCGGGGATCTCGACAGGCTCGATCAGCGGTGGTTGCGTCCCGCCGGTCGAGCTTGTCGAGACCTCCGCAGCCTGCGCTGGGACCGGCCCACCGCCGGTCGAGCTTGTCGAGACCTCCGCAGCCTGCGCTGGGACCGGCCCACCGCTGGTCGAGCCTGTCGAGACCTCTGGGCTCGACGCCTCCTGACCGTCGTCGTCGATCTCGTCGTCGGGGTCGAAGACGGCGAGCGCCTGGTAGGTCAGCGCGGTGAGCTGGTGCTCCAGCGAGCGGTCGGTGCCGACGTCGATGCCGAGCGCGGTCGCCTGGGCGGCCCACTGGCCCTGGATGGCGGTGTTGGGGCCGAGCACGACGGCCTTGCCCACCGCGCCCGCAGCGACCCGGTCCTGGACGGTCATCAGCCCGACCAGGGTCTTGCCGGCGCCGGGCGGGAGCGCCACCCAGGCGCGGGTGCGCCCGGCCGTCCAGGCAGCGGCCAGCGCGGCCAAGGCCTCCTGTTGGTGGACGCGGAGCTTGACGCCAACCGGGACGACAGTCATCCCCAGAACACCCGGTCCACGACCGCGTGCGAGACCCGCATGGTGCGCAGGTGGTCGTTGACCATCTCGTCGGTGGCGCCGGCCGGGTAGCCGAGCACGTTCGCGACCGCCGCCCGCTCGCGGATGTCGTGCGGGAGCTGGTCGCTGCCCCGGCCGCGCACCAGGGTGATCGCGTTGCGCACCCGGCTCACCCACCGCCACCCGTTGGCCAGCGTGTCGGCGTCGGACCCGGACAGCAGCTCCGCCTCGCGCGCGGCGACGAGCGCCTCGAGGGTCCGCGACGTGCGCAGCCCGGGCACGGTCGCGGCGTGCTGCATCTGCAGCAGCTGGACGGTCCACTCGATGTCGGCGAGGCCGCCCCGGCCGAGCTTGAGGTGACTGCTCGGGTCGGAGCCGCGAGGCAGCCGCTCGTGGTCGACGCGGGCCTTGATCCGGCGCACCTCCAGCACGTCGTCCTGGGACAGTCCCGCGGCCGGGTAGCGGAGCGGGTCGATGAGCTCCACGAACCGCTGCCGCAGCCGCTCGTCGCCGACCACCGCGTCGGCGCGCAGCAGCGCCTGCGCCTCCCAGACCTTCGACCACTTGGCGTAGTACGCCGCGTGCGACTCCAGGCTGCGCGACAGCGGCCCCTGCTTGCCCTCGGGCCGGAGGTCGGCGTCGACCTCGAGCGGCGGGTCGCCGCCCGGTAGTGCGAGCAGGCGGCGGAGCTCGTTCGCCACGGCGAGGGCGTAGGACGACGCGTCGTGCTGGTCGACACCGTCGGCCGCCTCGTGCACGAACAGGACGTCGGCGTCGCTGCCGTAGGACAGCTCGAAGCCGCCGTAGCGGCCCATCGCGATCACCGCCATCCGGGCCGGCGGGACCTCGGCGTTCTTCGCGTGAGCGACCGAGCCCAGCACCACCTGCAGGGTGGCCTCGAGGGTCGCGTCGGTGATCCGCGACAGCGCGGCGCCGACGTCGGCCACGTCGGTCAGGCCGAGGGTGTCGCCGGCCGCGACACGGAACAGCTCGCGGCGGCGTACGGCGCGGATCGCCCGCACCGCCTCCTCGGGGTCCTCGCGCCGGCCACCCGCCGAGAGCATCTCCTCGACGATCGGCTCGGACTCCAGCGGCGCGAGGTCCTCCCCCAGCATCCGGACGCCCGCGGGCTCCTTCTCGAGCAGGTCGGACACGTAGCGCGAGGTGGCGAGCAGCTTGGCCAGCCGCTCGGCGACCTGGCCCTCGTCGCGCAGGGTCTTCAGGTACCACGGCGTCCGGCCCAGCGACTCGCTCAGCTTGCGGAAGCCGAACAGCCCCGCGTCGGGGTCGGGTGCCTCGGCGAACCAGTCCAGCATCGCCGGCAGCAGCTGCCGCTGGATGTTCGAGGTGCGGGTGACCCCGGAGGTGAGTGCCTCGAGGTGGCGGAGGGCGGCGTCGGGGTCCGCGAAGCCGAGAGCCGCCAGCCGCCGGGACGCAGCCTCCGGCGTGAGCCGGGCCTCGTCGCCGACCAGCCGGGCCACCGCGGTGAGCAGCGGACGGTAGAAGAGCTTCTCGTGCAGCCGCCGCACCTCGCGGCGGTGGTGCTGCCACTCGCGGTCGAGGGTCTCGACCGGCTCCTTGGTGTAGCCCATGCTGCGCCCGAGCCGGTGCAGCGACGGCTCGTCCTCGGG
>JAWWPK010000143.1:0-9005 GCA_033854925.1 Nocardioidaceae bacterium
GCTGGTCTTCGGCTTCATCGCCACCATCGTCGCCTCGCACAAGGGCCTCTCCGCCCGTGGCGGCCCCAAGGGCGTGGCCGACGCTGTCAACCAGGCCGTGGTGCTCAGCGTGATCCTGCTCGCCGTCGCCAACGTCGCCCTCACCCAGGCCTACGTGATGCTCGTGCCCCAAGGAATCGCCTAAGTGGCCACCACCGGACGTGCGCCGTGCGTCCCGCACCCCGGGTACGCACCTCGCGGCGTTGCCGCCGCTAGCTGGACGGACAAGTACGGCGTCGCGCCGGCGCCTTGCGTTGCACGCACCCGGAGCACGGGCCGCGCCCGACGCACGTCCGGCGGTGGCCACTGATGTCGAACAGGTACGCCACCGGAGGGATCGTCGGCGCCACCAACGGCCTCCTCAACGCCCTCGCCTCGGTCGGCTCGTTCGCGTCGTTCGGCTGGACCACGGTGCGCAACATCCCCTCGACGCTGCGGCTCTACCCGGCCGAGGTGCTCCGCCAGCTCAAGGACATCGCCTGGGGCTCGGGCGCGCTCGTCGTCGGCGGCGGCACCGTCGGCGTGATGGTGCTGCTCTCGCTCTCGGCCGGTACGTCGCTGGGCATCGAGGGCTTCAACGGTCTCGAGCTCGTCGGCCTGGCGCCGCTCACCGGCTTCATCTCGGCCAGCGCCAACACCCGCGAGCTGGCGCCGCTGATCGCCGCCCTCGCGCTGGCCTCGCAGGTCGGCTGCCGGTTCACCGCGCAGCTCGGGTCGATGAAGATCCACGAGGAGGTCGACGCGCTCGAGGTGATGGCGGTCAGCCCGATGCGCTACCTGGTCACCACCCGGACCATCGCCTGCATGGTGGCGATCCTGCCGCTCTACCTGGTGGGCCTGCTCGGCTCCTACTTCGCCTCGATGCTGTCGGTGGTCGTGATCTTCCACCAGTCGCCCGGCCAGTACGACCACTATTTCTCGACGTTCATCCAAGGCCGCGACGTCGGCCTGTCGATGGTGAAGATCGTCATCTTCGCGTTCGCGATCACCCTGCTGCACTGCTGGTACGGCTTCCGGGTGCAGGGCGGGCCGCAGTCGGTGGGCGAGGCGACCGGCGCCGCGATCCGCGCCAGCATCGTGGTCGTCGTCCTGCTCGACATGGTGCTCACGCTGGTCTTCTGGGGCGGCGACTCCGGCTTCCGGGTCAGCGGATGACGAGATGACCAAGCCGCGCCGGGAGCCGACCCGCCACGAGCTGGCCGGCCGAGGGCTGGTCGTGCTCGTCGTGATCGCGCTCCTGCTCGGCGCGGTCTACCTGCGCGGCAGCGGCCGCTGGGGCGGGGACCCGAAGGTCTACGCAGACGTCACCAACGCCGGCGGCTCGCTGCGGTCGGGGTCCGACGTCAAGCTCCGGGGCGTCATCGTCGGCCGGGTCACGGGCATCGAGCGGGCACCCGGCGGAAATGTCCGGGTCGCCATGCGGCTGCCGGAGGACTCGCTGCACGAGGTGCCCCGCGACGTCGTGGCCAGGATCCTGCCGGCGACCGTCTTCGGCACGTCGTACGTCGACCTGGTGCCGCCCAAGAACGCCGGCTCGGCCGCGCTCGAGGCCGGCGCCGTCGTACCGGCCGACACCTCGACCGACACCGTCGAGCTGCAGCAGGCGCTCGACGACATCGACTCCCTGGTGAAGGCGCTCGGTCCGGCCGAGCTCGCCACGACCATCGGCGCGGCCGCGGTGGCGCTGCACGACCGCGGCGACCAGCTGGGCCGGACCGCCGAGGTGCTCGACGCCTACCTGCACAAGCTCAACCCGGCGATGCCGCTGGTCCGTGCCGACCTGCGCAAGCTGGCTGACGGCCTGGAGGTGGTGAGCGAGGTCGCCCCCGACCTGCTCCAGGCGACCGACGACGGCCTGGTCACGGCCCGGACCATCGTCGACGAGCAGGCCGCGATCGAGGCGATCCTCAAGGGCGGCACCGGCTTCGCCAGCGACTCCGACGCGTTCATCCGCGCCAACGGCGACGACCTGGCCAGGTTCATCGACAACAGCTACCGGCTGCTCGACGCCGTCTACGACAACCGCAGGGTCGGCTTCACCGGCGCCATCCTCACCAACATCCAGGTCGCCGCGGTCGTGGCCAGCGCGGTCAAGGACGGCGCGCTGCAGACCGACGCCGTGCTGCGCTTCGACGCGCCGCCGTACTACACCGCGGGCGACCGGCCGGCGTACGGGCGGACCCGGTGACCGGCCTGCGGCTGACCGCCGCCAAGTTCGCGGCGTTCGCCCTCGTCTCCGTGCTGCTCCTCGTGGTGCTGCTCAACACCATGAGCCACGGCCTGGTCGGCGACACCCGGTCCTACGACGCAGAGTTCAGCGACGTGAGCGGGCTGCGGGTCGGCGACGACGTCCGCGTCGCGGGCGTGCGGGTGGGCCGGGTCGAGTCGATCCACGTCACCGAGGCCGGCGCGCGGGTCGGGTTCGAGGTCGAGCAGGACCAGGCGCTGCTCGACACGACGCGGATGGTGATGCGCTACCAGAACCTGCTCGGCCAGCGGTACCTCGCGCTCGTGCAGACCGGCCACCGCGGCGACCAGCTGGAGGACGGCGCCTCTGTGCCGCTGGAGCGCACCGATCCCGGTTTCGACCTGACCGAGCTGCTCAACGGCTTCCGGCCGCTGTTCGAGGTGCTGCAGCCGGCCGACGTGAACCAGCTGGCCAGCTCGCTGGTGCAGGTGCTGCAGGGTGAGGGCGGCACCGTGGAGCAGCTGCTCCAGCAGACCACCCAGCTGACGACGTACGTCGCGGACCGGGACGCCGTCATCGGTGAGGTGCTGCAGAACCTGACCCCGGTGCTCGAGCACCTGCAGGGACGCGGCACCGAGATCCAGTCGACGGTGCTCGAGCTGCGCAGGCTGATGGACGGGTTGGCCAAGGACCGCTCCGCGATCGGCTCCTCGATCGACGGCGTGGCGCGGCTGGTGGGGACCACGTCCTCGCTGCTGAAGGACGCGCGGGCGCCGCTGGTGCGGGTCACCCACCGGTTCGTCGTGGTGGCCGGTCTGCTGTCCCGGACCAAGGACCGGCTCAACCGGGCGCTGGCCAGCTTCGGGGGCAGCATCGGCGCCCTCGGCCGGGTCACGTCCTACGAGAACGCGATGAACGTCTTTCTCTGCTCGATGACCTTCGCGGTGGGCGACGCCGAGGACGAGATCAACCCGGCCGGCGCCTCCAACAAGCACTCGGCGGTGTGCCGATGAGTCACCCCACGAAAGACGCTCGCTGCACTCGCGCTTACGCGGGGACCCCGACATGAGCTTCCTCTCCGAGCGGGACCCGTTCAAGGTCGGCCTGGTCGCGCTGGTGCTGGGCGGGCTGGTCGCGGGCGGCGTGGTGCTGCTGAGCACGCTGTCGTTCGGCACCACGACGTACACGGCGGTCCTCGAGCACACCGCCGGCCTGCGCGCGGGCGAGGACGTGCAGGTGCACGGCGTCTCGGTGGGCGAGGTGCGGTCCGTTGAGCTTGGCGAGGACGACGTCGAGGTCCGGTTCACCGTCGACTCCGCGATCCAGCTCGGGGAGGCGACGACCGCCGAGGTCAAGGTGGCGACGTTGCTGGGCAACCACTACCTCGAGGTGGACCCGCAGGGCGCGGGCTCGCTCGCCCACGCCACCATCCCGCTGGAGCAGACGGCGGTCCCCTACAACCTGCAGGACGTGCTCGAGCAGGGCACCTCGTCGCTCGACCAGCTCGACCCCGACCTGCTGGCCCGGGCGCTGACGGCGACCAGCGACGCGCTCGGTGCCTCTGGCGAGGAGGTCGGCCCGGCGCTCCAGGGGATCGCTCAGCTCTCCGACGTGATCAGCGCCCGCAGCACCCAGACCGGCCGGCTGCTGCGCGCGGCCCGCGGGGTGAGCGACCAGCTGAACGCCGGCAGCCAGGACCTGTTCGCGCTGATGAGGTCGGCCAACCTCGTGATCGAGGAGGTCGTGAACCGACGCGAGGCGATCCACCAGCTGCTCGTCGAGACCCGCGGCCTGGCCGACGCGCTCGACCAGATCGTCGCGCAGACCCGCGGTGACCTCGACCCGGCCCTCCGCGACCTGAACACAGCACTCGCGTCGCTGCGCACGCAGGACCGGCAGCTCCAGGACGTGCTCGTGCAGATGGCGCCGGCGGTGCGGTACGTCGCCAACGCAACCGGCAACGGTCCCTACCTCGACCTGTTCCTCAACAGCCCCGCCCTCCCGGCGGACGACGCCAACTGCGCCCTCAGGAACTGCCGATGAGGGCCCGGCTGCATGAATCACCGGTTAACCGGGGACTTCTGCACTTCTACAGCGATGCTTCGGTGCAGAAGCGCCAAAGTCACCGGTTAACCGGTGACTTCGACAAGGCTCGGCGCCTCCTGATCGCCGTGCTGGTCGGGGTCCTGGCGCTGGTGACCGGCTCGTGCGTGCCCGAGGTCCCGGGCGGCTCGGGGCACATGACAGTGACGGCGTACTTCTCCGACTCGGCCGGCCTGTTCACCGGCAACGACGTCGGCATCCTCGGCGTCCGGGTCGGAAAGGTGGCGAAGATCGAGCCGGACGGTGGCCGGGTGAAGGTCACCCTCGAGATCGAGACGGACCATCCGATCCCGGCCGACGCCGGCGCGGTCGTGGTGGCGCGGTCGGTGGCGACGGACCGCTACGTCGAGCTGACGCCGGTCTACCACGGCGGCCCGAAGCTGAAGGACGGCGCCACCATCGCCGTCGACTCGACCCGGACGCCCGTCGACTTCGACCAGGTGCTCGAGACGATCGACCAGTTCGCGACCGGGATCGCCGGGTCGAAGCAGACCACCGACGCGATCAAGCGGTTCGTGAACGCCGGCGACGCGGCGTTCTCCGGCCAGGGCGACCAGCTGCACGAGACGATCACCAAGCTGTCGGACGCGGCGACCGACGTCGGCGGCCAGCGTGGCGAGATCGTGGCGACGCTGGACTCCCTGGACAGCCTGGTCGCGGCGATCGACGCCAACGAGCAGACGGTGCGAAAGTTCCTGCGCCGGGTGGCCGAGGGCAGCGCGTTGCTCAACGACCAGCGGACCGAGTTCCGCGGGTCGCTGCGCGCGCTGGACCGGGCGGTACACACGGTCGCGGCGTTCGCCGTGAAGAACCGGGGCCAGATCGCCAAGGCCCTGGGCGGGTCGGCGGACATCATGAATGCGCTGCTGAAGAAGCAGGGGCAGCTCTCCGAGATCCTCGAGGTGATGCCGCTGGCGCTGCAGAACCTTGCCCGCGCCGACCACCACGGCCGGGTGCCGATGCGGATCGACCCGCTGATCCTGGCACCGCTCGGCGGGCAGCTCAGCGCGGCCTGCCCGAGCCTGCCGGCGAACCTGTGTGACCTGATCAGCGGCACCGACCCCCAGCTGCCGCGACACACCGCCCAGCTGCAGCGGGGGTGGTGGTGATGCGCGCGTCCAGGGCTGCGTGGGCGCTGCTCCTGCTCGCCCTCGCCTGCGGGTGCAGCACCACCCTCGCCGACGTACCCCTGCCCGGGACCGGCGTCCAGGGCGACACGGTGCGGATCCAGGCCGACTTCGACGAGGCGCTCAACCTCGCCACGGGTGCGACGGTCAAGGTGAACGGCGTCGACAGCGGCAAGGTCGAGAAGGTCGAGGCCCGCGACTTCCACGCCCGGGCGACCCTGGTCGTCCAGACCTCCGCGCAGCTGCGGGAGGGGGCGACCGTGCGGCTGCGGTACACGACGCCCCTCGGCGAGCTGTTCGTCGACGTCACCAACCCGCCGACGGGCAAGCTGATCGCCGCCGGTGCTTTGCTCACGACCAAGGACACGACGACCGCGCCGACGGTCGAGGACGCGCTCTCGCAGGCCTCGCTGCTGGTCAACGGCGGCGGCCTCGGCCAGCTGGAGACCGTGACCAAGGAGCTGAACAGTGCGCTCGGGGGCCGTGAGGACACGTTCCGTGACCTGTTGCTGCAGACGAGTGAGTTCCTGACCCAGGCCAACGGCACCACCGCGGACGTCGAGCGGGCGCTCCGCGGGCTCAGCGACGTGTCGGCGGAGCTGCAGCGGCGCCAGGACGTCATCGACGCGGCGCTGCGCGACATCCGGCCCGCCGCGCGCGTCCTTCGCCAGGACACACCGGACCTGACCGCGCTGCTGCGCGAGGTGGAGCGGTTCGCCCGCTCGGCCGACCACCTGGTGGGCCGGACCCGGAACCAGCTGCTGAGCACGATCCGGGAGGTCGAGCCGGTGCTGGCGGAGATCGCCCACAACAAGGACCGGTACGCCGAGTCGCTGGACGCGCTGGTGCAGCTGTCGCACTCGCTCGACTCGGTGGTCCCGGGCGACTACCTCAGCACCGCGCTCGACCTGCACATCGACGGCGTGACCCTCCCCGACCTGGGCGAGGTGATCGGCGGGCTGCTGGACGGTCTCGGCGTACACCTGCGCGAGGGCACGCCGACGTTCGGGGGTGGGCCGCGATGAGCATCTTCAGGGACCGGCTGTACCTCAGTGCGCTCGGCGTCCTCCTGGTGTTCGTGTTGGGCATCGCCTACCTGTTCGCCGCCGTGCTCGACGAGCCGCTGACCTCGCGGCCGGACCAGGTGACGGTCGAGCTGTCGGCCACCGGCGGGCTGTTCGAGGGCTCGGCGGTGACCTACCGCGGCGTGAAGGTCGGCAGGGTGACCCGCATCGTCGCGACCGCTTCGGGCGCCGAGGCGACGATCGCGATCGCCGGCGACGCCCAGGTGCCGCGGGGCGCACCGGCCCGCGTGCGGTCGCTGTCGCCAGTGGGGGAGCAGTACCTCGACTTCCAGCCGACCCGTGCGCAGGGGCCCTACCTGGACGACGGCGACCGGGTCTCCGCCGACGCCACCGACATCCCGGCCAGCCTCTCGTCGACGGTGCTCGCGGTCGGCAAGGTGCTCGACCAGATCGATGCCAGGAAGCTGCGCCGGCTCCTGGTCGCGTTGTCCACCGGGCTCGGCGGCACCGGCGAGGACCTCGGCAACCTGCTCGACCAGGGCCAGGCCGTGCTGACCGACCTCGATCGCGCCTGGCCGCAGACCGAGCGCCTGCTCCGCAACTCCGGCCCCGTCCTCGACCTTCCGGTCTCCTCCGCCTCGGACCTGCGTTCGCTGGCCCGGTCCTCACGGTCCCTTGCCGCGTTCCTGCGCGACTACGACCCCGAGCTCCGCACGACGCTGCGGCGTACACCCGACGAGATCAAGCAGCTGCGCGCCCTGATCAAGGACGTCGGCTCGGTCCTGCCGGGGTTCCTGGACACCGCACTGCCGTTCACCGACGAGTTCGTCACCCACGACCCGCACCTGCGCGCCCTTCTGCAGTCCTACGCGCCCGGCCTGGGCAGCCTCGTCGACGTGATCCGCAACGGTGAGCTCCGCCTCGAGCTGATCCCGGACCTCGACGCCCGGTGCAGGTACGACGTCGCCCGCCGCGATCCCCGCGACCCCGATCGTCGCCAGCTCCAGGACAGCGGCCACTGCTCCCCGTCGTTCGGACAGCTCCAGCGCGGCGCGGCCCACGCGCCGGGACCGATCCCGCTGCCGCAGTTCTGACGCCGTTTCGTCCGGAACCCGTCCTAGGGTGCCGTCATGGCTGACCACGACGGCTACACGACCAGGCCGCTCGGCTCCGAGACCTGGGACGCGTTCGCCGAGCTGGCCGAGCGTCACAACGGAGTCTGGAACGGCTGCTGGTGCACCTGGTTCATCACCCTGCAGTCGGAGAAGAGCCACACCGCCGAGGGCAACCGCGCGCTGAAGAAGCGGCGCGTCGAGGAGGGCACCAACCACGCCGCCCTCGTCTTCGACGGCGACCGCGCCATCGGCTGGTGCGAGTACGGCCCACCCGAGGAGCTGCCGAACATCTACCACCGCAAGCAGTACGACGCGGAGCTCACGCGCCTCCCGGACTACCGCCTCACCTGCTTCTTCGTCGACCGGGACTACCGCCGCAGAGGCGTCGCCGCCATCGCCCTGCGCGGCGCTCTCGACCTGATCGCCAGGGTCGGTGGCGGTGTGGTCGAGGCCTACCCACACGACACCGCGGGCAAGAAGATGACCGCCTCGTTCCTCTACAACGGCACCCGGCAGATGTTCGAGGACGCCGGGTTCACCTACGAGCGGCCCAAGGGCACCAAGAACTGCGTCATGAGCACGACGGTCGCGGCGATCTGACTCGACCGACCGGCCGATTCGGGTGGGTAGGGTCGTGAGGATGCGGCTGCCTCGGCACGTCACCCCTGCGCTCGGCGTACTCCTGCTGGCCGGGCTCGTCCCGGGCACCACGGCTGTGAGCCCGGTCGTCGTGGACGCCGAGCGGGCAGCCCCATGCACCTCCGAGGGTGGCACCGCTGCGGTGCGGTCGCCGGAGCTCGTGCGGCAGATCCCGACCGGGGAGACCGGCTGGTTCTCCTCCCCGGGCCTGGTCGACCTCGACGGGGACGGCCGGCTGGAGATCGTGGCGCCGTTCTACTCGACGTTCGTCTACGACGCGAACGGGCACCTGCTGGGCAAGGGCCGGTCGGGCAAGGGCCGCGTCTACGCCCCGTCGGTGGTCACCGATCTCGAGGGCGACGGCGTCAAGGACATCGTGGTCGGCGGCAACGAGGGCACCGTGGCGGCCTACGAGCTCAAAGGCGGTCGGCTGCAGCGCAAGGCGGGGTGGCCGGCGTCCACGAACAGCGGTGGCCAGTCGCCGGAGGTCCGTGGGCTCGCCGCCGCGGACCTCGACGGCGACGGCCGGGTCGAGGTCGTGGCGACGACGACCAACACGTCTCCCAAGGGCGCCCAGGTCTTCGTGTTCGGTGCCGACGGGAGGCTGTACGCGCCGGTGGGTCATCCGCACGCCTGGCCGCGCAACCGCGGCTACGGGGCGTACGGCGAGAATGTCGGCATCGGCAACGTGGACGACGACCCGCAGCTGGAGATCATCGCCACCTTCGACAACCACCAGATCGATGCCTTGAACTTCGATGGCACGTCG
>JAWWPK010000144.1:0-9234 GCA_033854925.1 Nocardioidaceae bacterium
CGGACGTGCGTCGGGCGCGGCCCGCGCTCCGGGTGCGTGCATCGCAAGGCGCCGGCGCGACGCCATACTTGTCCGTCCAGCTAGCGGCGGCAACGCCGCGAGGTGCGTGCCCGGGGTGCGGGACGCACGGCGCACGTCCGGTGGTGGCCACTTAGGCAATTCCTTGGGGCACGAGCATCACGTAGGCCTGGGTGAGCGCGACGTTGGCGACCGCCAGCAGGATCACGCTGAGCACCACGGCCTGGTTGACAGCGTCGGCCACGCCCTTGGGGCCGCCACGGGCGGAGAGGCCCTTGTGCGAGGCGACGATGGTGGCGATGAAGCCGAAGACCAGCGCCTTGAACTCGGCGAGGAAGAGGTCTGTCGGCTGGCTGAACGACACGAACGAGTCGAGGTAGGCGCCCGAGCTGATGGTGCCACCGCCGACGTTCATCGCGAACGCCGTGATCATCGCGGTCATCGCCACGATCACCGTCAGCAGCAGCGCGACGACGAGGGCGGCCACCACGCGGGGCGCGACCAGCCGCTGGACCGGCGAGATGCCCATGACCTTGAGCGCGTCGATCTCCTCGCGGACCGTGCGGGCGCCGAGGTCGGAGGTGATCGCCGAGCCGACCGCGCCGGCGATCATCAGGCTGGTCACCAGCGGAGCGCCCTGCCGGAGCACGCCGATGCCGTTGACGGCGCCGCTGAACGACGTGGCGCCGATCTGCGCGGCGACGGCCCCGATCTGCACCGAGGTGATCACGCCGAACGGGATCGCGACCAGGATCGTCGGCAGCAGCGAGACCCGGGTCATGAACCACGCCTGCAGCAGGAACTCCGACCACGAGAACCGCCGCCGCACGATGTCGGTGGCGATGCAGACGCTCGCGTCGACTGCGAGCGTGACCAGCTGACCGGTGGTCACGATGCCGGCCCGGAACCGCCCGACCAGGCCGCCCACCATCCCGCCCGTGGGCGCGCGTCGGACCCGGGGCAGCTCCGGGACCTCGGGGAGCTCGGGTGCGGCGGTCGCGGTCACTCGTGTCCCTAGTGCTCTGCGGTGACTGGGGTCACGTCTGTAACGCGCTGTCACACATAGAGTTACGGGCCGCTGTCCGCCTCCAGAAGACAGTGGTCGGTCAGGTGAGCTCGGTACGCCGCCGGGTGAGCTGGGTCCGCTCCTGCTCGGTCGGGGCCAGCGCCAGGGCCCGGTCGAGCTCGGCCACCGCCTCCCCGGTCCGGCCGGCCCGGGCCAGGAGGTCGGCGCGGGCGGCAGGCAGCAGGTGCAGCTCCCGGAGCGCGGGGTGCCCGGCGAGGTCGTCGAGGAGCAGCAGCCCGGCGGCCGGGCTCTCGGCCATGCCGACCGCGATCGCCCGGTTGAGCGAGATCACCGGCGAGGGGTGCAGGTCGAGCAGCCGCTCGTAGAGCCGGACGATCCGGCGCCAGTCGGTGTCGTCGGCGTGCTCCGCGCGGAGGTGGGTGACCGCGAGCTCGGCCTGGAGCCGGTAGGGCCCCGGCACTCTCCCGTGCGGCATGGTCAGGCTCAGCGCCTCGTCGACGGCCGCGCGGTCCCAGCGAGACCTGTCCTGGTGCTCGAGGGTGACGAGCTCGCCGTCGACCAGCCGCGCTTCGCGGCGGGCGTGCTGGGCCAGCATCAGCGCGAGCAGCGCGCTGACCTCGTCCTCGTCGGCCATCAGGTCGGCGAGCAGCCGGCCCAGGCGGATGGCCTCCTCGGCGAGCTCGGGCGCCGCCGCGCCGGCGTACCCCTGGGTGAAGACCAGGTAGACCACCGCGAGCACGCCGTCGAGCCGCTCGGAGAGGTCCGCCACGTCGGGCACCCGGTAGGGGATGCCGGCGTTCGCGATCCGCTTCTTTGCGCGTAGCAGCCGCTGGCCCATCGTCGGCTCCGGCACGAGGAACATCCGCGCGACCTCCGCGGTGGAGAGCCCAGCGACGACCTTGAGGGTCAGCGCCACCCGGGCCTCCATGGCGAGGGCCGGGTGGCAGCAGGTGAAGACCAGCCGCAGCCGGTCGTCGGCGACCGCTCCGTGGTCCACGGCAGCCTCCTCGCCCTCCTCGTCGATCTCCTGCTGAGCACCGAGCTCGGCGAGCTTGGTGCGTTCGGTGCCGGCTCGACGGATCACGTCGAGGGCGCGCCGCTGTGCGGTGGTGGTGAGCCACGCGGCGGGGTTGCGGGGTACGCCGTCGCGCGGCCAGGTCAGCAGCGCGCGCTCGGCTGCGTCGGCGACGGCGTCCTCGGCCAGGTCCCAGTCGCGGGTGGTGCGGATCAGCGAGGCGACGATGCGGAGCCGCTCGCCGGCCATCGCCGCCGCGAGCGCACCCTGCACATCGCCGGGCACCTCGTCGTCACTCGACAAAGGGGCGCAGCTCCAGACGTCCGCCGGCGGCCATCGGGTGCTCGGCAGCAACCTTGATGGCCGCGTCGAGGTCGGCGCACTCGAGGACGTCGAAGCCGACGATCCACTCGCGGGACTCGGCGTACGGGCCGTCGGTGACCAGCAGCTTGCCTTCGCGGCGGGTGACGCTGGTGGCGTCCTCGGCCATCCGGACCTGGCTGCCGATCAGCCGGACGCCCGCGCCGTCGTACTTGGTCACCCAGTCCTCGACCTCGAGGGTGCCGGTGTCGTCGGTGTCGCTCTCGTCGTGGCTCGGGTCGAGGGAGACGAGCATCAGGAACTTCATTGGAATCCTCTCGTTGGTCGGTTGTCGTAGTACGACGAGCGACCGGTCGCGGATCCGACACTGTCAGCGCTGTGCCGGCAGATGGTTTCGAGGCGCCATCCGCGGGCCGTGTCGCGGTCGGCGCAGACCCGCCATCGCGACCAGCGCGGGCACTCTCCCCCGCTGTGGCCGCCACGGCTCCAGGAACTCCTCGAGCTCGGAGTCGTCGAACGGGGTGCCGGTCAGCGCCCAGCCGACGTCCTTGGCGACGTGGTAGTCGCCGAACGAGACCGCGTCGGGATCGCCCTGCGCGCGCTGGCGCACCTCGGCGGAGGTCCAGACCCCGATGCCGGGGATGGTCCGCAGCCGGCGGTCGGCCTCCTCGTGGCTGAGCGCGACAGTGCGCTCGAGGCTGTCCGCGACGCGGGCCACGGTGACGATCGTCCGGGAGCGGGCGGGGTCGATGTGCATCCTCAGCCACTCCCATGACGGGATCTGCCGGAGCGTGTCCGCGCCCGGCTGGACCCAGACCTTGCGCTCGACGCCGGGGCCGGGCGCGCGCTCGCCGTAGCGGTGCACAAGCCGCCGGAACCCGGCGAACGCCTCCTGGCCCGTGACCTTCTGCTCGACGATGGCCGGGACCAGCGACTCCAGCACCAAGCCGCTGCGGCCGAGCCGGAAGTGCGCGTGGCGGCGCCACGACTCCTCGAGGACGGGGTGGCGTGCCTCGAAGCCCTCCCAGCTGTCGTGGGCACCGAGCAGTCCGGGGACCGACTCGAGCGCCCAGCCGGCCCCGTCGCCCCAGGCCTCGGCGTGCACCTCGCCCTGCGCGCTCAACGAGTGGATCGCCAGCGTGGCCGGCCCGTCGGGCGTGCGGATGCCGCGCCAGATCCGGCCGTGCTCGTCGGTGCGGAACGTCGGGTCGCCGCCGCCGTGGCGCTGCTGGTGGAGCACGCTGCTGACGGGGCACGGCCAGTCGGGGCGCCACACCCGCACCTGTCCACCCGCCACGGCTCCGACCCTACGGGTTCCCGCCGACCGTTCGTGTTCACGACAGTGCAGCATTTGGGCGGGCGGGCCGACCCTTTGTTGCACTGTCCCAAGCTGCCCTTCCGGGCATTCGCACCGCATTTGCGACCCATGTACCACCTTTTGTGGTGCAGATGCAGCGGGCTCCCGACCGAATCCCGACAGTGCAGACTTTGGGCGTTCAGGCCGACCAATTGTGGGACAGTCGGGAATCCAGTCGGCGCCCCACTAGCCTCCCGCCATGACTCTGCAGGTCGACGATGCGAACCGTGTGCGCACCCTCACCCTCGATCGCCCGGAGGCGCTGAACGCCTTCAACGAGGCGATGTACGACGCCCTGGCCGACGCCCTCAACGACGCGGCCGAGGATCCGGGTATCGCGGTGGTGCTGCTGACCGGCAACGGCCGCGGCTTCTCGGCCGGCACAGATCTGCTCGAGATGCACCGGATCGCCACTGACCCGACGTTTCAGCGCGGCCGGCACGGCTTCCCCGGCCTCGTGGACGCACTCGACGCGTTTCCGAAGCCGCTGGTCGTGGCGGTGAACGGCATCGGCCTGGGCATCGGCTGCACGATCCTCGGCTTCGCCGACCTGTCCTTCATGTCGTCCGAGGCCACGCTCAAGTGCCCGTTCACCTCCCTGGGGGTCGCACCCGAGGCCGCGTCGTCGTACCTGCTGCCGCTGCTCGTCGGCCGCCAGAACGCCGCGTGGCTCCTGCAGTCCTCGGAGTGGGTCTCGGCCGCCGAGGCGCTGGCGATGAGGCTGGTCTGGAGGGTGTGCGAGCCCGCCGACCTGCTCGCCGAGGCGCGCCGGCACGCCGAGGTCCTCGCCGGGAAGCCGATCTCGTCGCTGGTCGCGGTGAAGCGCACGATGACCGAGCCGCGCCGGGCCGGCATCGCCGAAGCTCGCGAGCGGGAGAACGCTGCGTTCGCCGAGCTGATGGGCGGGCCGGCCAACCTCGAGGCGCTCGCAGCGTTCGCCGAGGGGCGGGAGGCCGACTTCACGTCGTTGCCGCCGGGGTGGTGAGCCCGGTCAGGTGACGTTGATCTGGCCCTTGACCTTGGTGGTGGGTGGCGCAGCCGCGGGTTTGCCGGGCTGTGAGTCGTAGACGACCTTGCTGCCCTTGAGGAGGCGGACCCGGATCAGGTCCTTGGCGCCGTCGGAGGCGGTGATGACCAGGGTGAAGCCGGCCTTCTTGTCGTTGGTGCCCGCGACGGTCAGCGTGAGCGTGTTCCCGGCGACACTCGCCGCGGTGACACTCGTGCCGGTGAACTTCACCTTGCCCTTCTTGAAGGTGAAGGTCGCGCCGCCCGACACCGCGCTCTCCGCGGAGAACTGGAACGACGCCTTGCCCTCGGCGTCCTGGGCTTCCTTGCTCGACTTCTTCGGGCTGGTGAACGTGCCCCTGCCGTCGCCCAGGTGCACGGGAGGCGGTGGTGGGGGTGGTGGGTTCGCCGTGACCACCACGGTCACCGTCCTCGTGTCGGTGCCGCCGTCCTTGTCGAGCAGCGTCACCTGGACCGGGTAGCTGCCCGCGCCTGCGTAGCTGTGGGACGCGGACACCGAGCCGGTGCCGGCTCCGAGGGGCTCGGTGACCTGGCCCGGCCCGTTCGCACCATCGCCCCACGCGTAGCTCACCGTGTGGGTGTCTGCTGTCCCGGCGTCGGCGAAGGTGCCCGCGACCGTGACGACGGCCCCGGACGTGGCGCTCCCGCCGGGACCGGTGACGGTCAGCACCGGGCTGGCGTTGGTGACGGTGACCGTGGCGGTGTCGCTGCCCGTGAGCGCGCCGGCGTCCGTGACGGTGACCGTGATCGTCCTGGTCGCGTTGTCGGCGTACACGTGGCTCAGCGAGAACCCGCCGCCGGCCAGCGTGAGCGGCTGGACTCCGGTCCCGTCGCCGTAGTTGACGGTCGCTGTCGCGCCCGCGGGCTGGTCGTCGGTGAAGGTGCCGGCCGAGGTGAACGTCGACCCCTCGGCGGCGGTGCCCCCGGCACCGGCGTCGACGCTCGGTGCGGCGTTGGGGACCTGGATCGTCACGGTTGTCTCGGCGGTGCCCTGCTTGCCCTGCGGGTCGGTCACCGTGACGGTGGCGTGGAAGGTGCCCTCGGCGGCGTAGGTGTGACTGACGGTGTAGCCGCCGTCGCCGGCCAGCGTCACGCCGGCGGCCGCACTGCCGTCGCCGTAGTCGACGCTTGCGACCAGGCCCGAGCCGTCGGCATCGGCGCTGGTGCCGGACCACGAGACGGGCGAGCCGGGCTGGCCGCTCCTGGTCGCCGGCGCGGTCACCGTCGGGGCGGTCGACACCACGGTCGCGTCCAGCAGCGCCGGCGCGGAGGTGAGGTCACCGTCGTTGGCGGTGACCTCCACCATGATCTCGTCGCCGAGGTCGGCCACGCCGGGCTGGGACAGGTCCAGGGTGCTGGTGGTCGCCGCGACCGGTCCGGTGTCGAGCACCGGGTCACCGTTGACCTTCCAGAGGTAGCGGCGGGTGGTCGCGTCGTTCTCCGGGTCGGTCGAAGTGGCCGTGACGGTGAGGGCCTGGTCCGTGGTCGGGGCGCTCATGTTGATGGTGGCCGTGGCGTACGGCGCGTGGTTCTGGGTCACGGTCAGGGTGAAGGTGTCGCTGCTGCACTTGTTGCCGTCGTCGCAGACGGTGAGCTTGGCGGTGTTGACGCCGATCCGGACGGGACTGGTGTCGACCAGTGCCTGCCCGTCGCGGACGTCGACCGGCTCCGGCCCCTCACCGGTGTCGAGGCTGGCGGTGAAGCGCGTCGAGTCGGCGTCGCTGATGGCCACCGACCTGGTGAGCCGCCCGCCGATCTCCAGGCTGGCGTTCGCTCCGGCATCGAAGACGGGCGGCACGGCACTCACCTTGTTCATGGCGCCGCGGTTGGTGGAGATCGCCACGTTGCCGGCGCCGTCGACGGCCTGCACGATCCAGCGCAGCGTGCCGGTGAGGCCGGCTGCCGGGCCGGTCCCGGTCCACGTCGTACCGCTCTGGGTGAGCTCGGCGTCAGCGGAGTCGAGCACGGTCCAGGTCCCGCCCTCGGTGGTCTGGTAGAGCACCACGACCCGCTTCACCTGGCTGGTGTCGGTGACGGGGATGGTGAACGTCGCCGAGGTTGCGGTCCGGCTGGCCCCGGGCAGCGTGAACGTGGGCCGGGTCGTGTCGCTGCTGTTGCTGTAGAAGACCTCGGCCCTGGTGTGGTCGAACAGCTCGGTGGTGCCGGTGGTCTGTCCGGTCACCGGGTCGGTGTCGGACTGCACGTGCGCCGGCACCAGCACGAGGTCCTGCCGCGGCCCGTCGGGGGTGGTGTACGTCGTGACGTTGGTGAACGTCGAGGGGAACGACATCGACTCGTAGTCGTTCGGCTCCTGCGCGGGGGCGCCGCCGACGTCGGCGGTCGAGACCCCGGGTGTGGTGTCGCTGACGGTGGTGGTGAGCTCGGTGATCAGTGCGTCGTGCGCGGTCTGGCCGGCCACCGTGGCGTAGGTCGAGGTGCGCGGGAGGATCGGCCGGTCCGGCACCACCTGCGGGTCCTGGCCCGCCACCGTCGTGAAGGTCTCGCCGCCGACGGTCCGGGTGTCGAAGGTCGGGTCGAGGTCGAAGCCGGCCGACACGAGGTTCGTCGACGGGTCGGTCTGCGTGGCCGGCGGGGTCGGTGGGGTGTCGTCGACCGGGCCGGCGAACCGGTACATCGGGAGGCCGTAGAACGTCGCCTCCATCATGATCTTCTCGTCGTAGTTGGTGTACATGCCCAGCCCGCCCAGATAGGCCTGCTTGGCGTACATCAGCGCCTGGCCCGCGCTCTGGTGGCCGCCGATCCGACCGGCGTACAGACCCAGCAGCCGCTCGGTCAGGCCCACGACCTTGCCGTCCGCGTAGCCGTAGCCGGTGTTCCCGACGTACACCGCGCGGCCGGCCAGCCGCTCCACCCAGTCGTCCGCCCCGGCTCCGAGCGAGGTGTCGGGCAGGTTGAGGCCGGCGTGGCAGCCCAGGGTGAAGAGCAGCCGCCCGGTGAGCCGGTCGAAGTCGTAGTCGCCGGTGTCGACGGTCTCCTCGTTCCCGGTCAGCAGCCGGCTCGGGTCCATGTGCGCGTCGATCGCGGCCACGTCAGGAGTCGTGCCGCCGGTCGGGAACAGCTCGTCGAGCAGCTCCGCCTTGGTCCAGGTGTCCGGCGTCAGGTGCGTGGTGGTCATGCCGCGGGCGCCGAGCGTGTCGTCGATGCGCTGGTTGCCGTCGGACCAGGCGCCGTAGCCGGCGGTCACCGCGGTGTTCAGGTCGAGCTCGCCGTCGACCGCCGGGTCGCGGTACTGGTCGAGCGCGGCACTGATCTGCGCCGGGGTCTCGACGAGCCGGCCGAGCGCGACGTCGGGGACGTAGAGGAACCGGTCCAGCCACGGGATCGGGTCGAAGTCGCCGTACGGGTCGTCGGTGAGGAGGTCGTGGTCGTACGCCGCCGCCGACAGCGGGGTCGCGCACGGGTCCATGACTCCCGGGTTCACCGCCGGGCACGGCGCTCCACCGGGCTGCTGGCTCAGCCGCTCCTCGCCCTCGAAGGTCGCCTCGTTCTCCCGCTGCACCGTGTCCGGCACCCGAGCGAACGGCAGCAGGTCGTCGTTGCCGACCAGGGTGATGCTGGTGACGCTGCTCCGGGCCGGCGACCCCGCCGCGCCGAGCTTCGCCTCGACGATCTTGCTGATCTCCTTGACCACGGCGTTGACCTTGCTCACCGAGCACGGGTTCGCGTCCGCCGCGTTCCGCGCCGCGACGTACCCCTGGTAGTCGTCGAGCTCGACGATCGCGCCCTGGACGTTCGTCGCGGTTGTGGCGAAGTCAGCAAGGTCGGCCATGGTGCTGTCGCCGGCGGCGCCGTACACGTGGTGGAAGCGGGTGCCGTCGACCAGGAACAGCGAGTTGGTCCCGGCCGGCAGATCCGCGGCCGGGTTCGGCAGCGTTCCCGGCGCCGGATATCCCGCGTCGCCCAGCGCCGGGCACCGCTGCTCCGGGACCGCGTCGACCACCGTGTAGCGCAGGTTGTACGGCTTCACGCTCGCCGCCGCGCCCGTCACCTTGATGAGGTACGGCCCCCCGCCCTCGTCGGTGGCGACCTCCTCCGGACCGTTGCCGGGGTGGGTCGAGGTGTCCACGGTCTCGTACCCAGCGGGCGCGCTGGCCGCCTCCGCCGTCACCGAGGCCGGCTCGTCCCCTGACCCGACCGGTACGTCCTCGCCGACCGGGTCGGTGTCCAGTGGCTTGGCCGGCGTGGCCGCGCTCGTGGCGTTGCCGGTGCTGTCGAGCTGGAACAGCCCGAGGTCGGTGTCTATGTCGGTCGGGTCGAGGCTGACGATGATGCGGGATCCGGGTGGCTGGGCCGGGATCCTGTAGTAGTCGACATCGGGCTGGCCGGTGCTCGGTGAAGTGAGGCTGCCTTCGAAGCTGGGCGTCGAATAGCCGATGTGTCCGAAGTACAAGGTGTCGGGTTGGATGCTCACGGCTTCGGGTGGCGTGTTGCCACCGGCTGCCGATGTCG
>JAWWPK010000145.1:0-4900 GCA_033854925.1 Nocardioidaceae bacterium
CGTGGGCTCGCCCTCACGCCAACGCCGGTTTGTGACGATGGGTGGAATGCGCAGTATGAGTGGACACTCGGGGCGCGAACAGGAAGTCGACGCCGACCTGGAGAAACCTCGCGATGCGCAGCGCGGCCTCCGGGGCGAGGGTGTCGACCTCGCCGCGCAGGATGCGGCCCATGTAGGCGTGGGACTTGTAGCCGGCGGCCGTGGCCAGGCGCCGCTGAGAGACGTCCCTGACTACCATCAGGGTCCTGAGCGCCTTGAGGTTTCGAAGTCGCATGCCAGCTCCGGTTGTCGTGCCCGATCAGACGGGAAGAACGTATATCACTGATGGGCAAACCGTCCAGCAATGAATTACATTGTGTGGATGGCTGGTGCCCACTTCAGTTGCCACCCTCAGTCCCCTGGTCCATCGCGTCCGGCGTGACCTGCGCGAATGGCGAAGCCCAAGGGCGATACTTTGGTGCCCACTCGGGGTGGCAGGTGTCGACGAAGGAGGTCTGATGGGTCAGCTCTGGGACCTCGTCCAGGCCTACATCGACCGGCACGGGACGTCCGAGCGACAGCTGGCGAAGCGGCTCGGCTACTCCTCGTCCGGCGTCTTCTCCAACTGGCGCGAGCCGAAGCAGCTTCCCAGCGCCCAGGCGCTGGCCCGGTTCGCCGGCCTGTCCGGAACGCCCTACCAGCGCGTGCTCGATGCGGTGCTCACCGACGCCGGGTACCTGCCCGAGCCGTTGATCACCGATGAGGCGATCCAGCTGCGTCGTACGCCGTCCGGCCGCCGTACGCGCGGACAGCTGCGCGCGCTCGACTCGCCGGTGGATGAGGAGAACCAGGACGTCGACAGGTCCTGACCGGGCTCCGACATGGGGGTGTGGAGAACCGGCTCCGAGTGTCAGTCGACCGGCCTAGGGTCGCGGCATGCGTCGTGTCGAACCGGCCCCACGGAGCCCCCTGCACCACCCGTGGCGCCGGTTCAGCGAGCTGTCGGAATGGGCGCTCCTGTGGGCCGACCTGCCCCCGGGTGTCATGGGACTCACCTGTCACCGCACCAGGACGGTCACCCTGGCGCTGGGCATGAGCCAGGCCGAACGGCGGTGCACGATCGCCCACGAGACCGAGCACATCGTTCGTGGTCCGGTGGCACCGCACGAGGCCGGTCACGAGGAGCTGGCGATCGACCGCGGCGTGGCGAGGTTGCTGATGCCGAGCCTGGGCCGGGTCGCCGACGCGATGGCCCGGGCGAGCGGGCACCTCGAGACGGCCGCCGACGAGCTGTGGGTGGACGACTACCTGCTCCAGGTGCGGCTCGGCTCGCTGACGAGCCGCGAGCGGGTGTGCGTCGACCGGCGCCTGGCCGAGGTCCTGCGCTGACCGAGCCCGGCGGAGAGCAGCGTTTTCGCAGGTCAGCCCACGTTTCGAGATGGCCCACTCAGGCCACTCCGAGGGCGCACTCGGGCCATTGGCTGCCAGTCGCGCGGACCCGGACAGGCCATGTTGCACATGAGCCCGACCCTGCGAGGCTCCTGACATGAACGGCGGCGAGGGGTTGCTGATCGTCCTCGGCGTGGTCGTGGGCGGCTCGCTGGTGGCCTACGCGATCGTCCGGCTCTCCAACCGCTGGTAGGTCAACCGTTGGCGGCCCAGCCCAGCGCCACACCGACCTCGATCTCGGCACCCACGGGCAAGCCGTACTGCGCGGTGGTGAGGGTCAGGTGCAGGGCTCGCACGTAGCCGCCCCAGCCCGCGGTGACCTGCTCGTTGAGGACGAGCGTGCCGACCCCGGCCAGGTCCAGCTTGGTGTTCGGTGGCACGTTCGCCGGGAACCCATTGCCGGCGATCGTCAGATTGAGCAGCTCGCTCCCGAGCCGGGTCGTGACCTTGCTCGACTGCTTCTTCTTGACCACGACACCGGCACTGATGGCGTCGGCGGTGATCAGGCCGTTGAGGACGTTGAGGCCGGTCAGCTCGTTGTTGACCTTGACCTTCCCGTGGCGGGGGACGGTCTTGCCCGTCGTCCAGGACTTCGCGGTGGCCACGTGCAGCACGTTCGGCACGGTGACCTCGGCGGTCGCGTTCTGGATGGTCTCGCCCTGGGTGCCGCCCGGTGGTGTCGAGACGAACGCGCTCGGACCGGCGTCGACGTCGAGCGCCGGACCGACGTTCGCCTTGATCAGGGTGCTGTAGCCGATGCCGCCGATCTGAGGGGCCGCCGGCGGGGGTGCCGGTACGACGATCGACTGCGTCGGGTTGAGCAGCACGGTCGCGGTCGCAGGCACGTCCTTGAACGGCTTCAGCAGTCCGACGTACAGGCCGAAGCCGGTGATGTAGGTGCCGCCGGCCAGCGTGTACTGCGTCGAGGAGTTCGCCACGACCGCGGCGATGCCCGGGATCGTGATGTTGAAGTCCTTCGGCAGGTTCACCGGATACTCCTGACCGGCGATGGTCAGGCCGATGTACTTGGTCGACGAGGTCGAGCTGACCCCGTCCGGCGTCTTGGTGGCCGTCGTGACCGTCTCGACGACGTCGGCCTTGATCAGGCCGCCGAGCACGGAGAGGTCGTCGGTGCGGGCACCGGTGATCGTCCGGGTTCCGTGCGGGACCGGCACGGCGTCCGCCCAGGTCGTCACCGCACCGACCTTCACCAGGCCGGACCCGAGGTTCACGCCGGCGGCGCGGTTGTCGTCGTGGGCCGGGAACGTGTAGCCCTCGACACCGGACGCGCCGGTGAGGTCCGAGCGGATCGACGTACCGAGCGCCTGGACCTGCGTCCCGCCGGCGTGGCCGATGTAGAAGTACGGGGAGGTCGAGGTCTTCTTGGGGTGTGCGGGCAGTGCGTTGGCTGGGGCGGCGACCACTGCGAGCAGCGCGGTCAGCGCGGCAACAGTGGTGGCAACGCCCCCATGGCATCGCGGCATGGGTGTCTTCTTCGGTGTGGGGAGGGAGCACTCACCGGTCCAACGTGCCCGTGGCTCGGCGGTGATGGTTCGGTTCGGCTGGTCAAGACCAGTACGCCGTAGCGTGACCACATGCAGCGTTCCAGCCGACGTCGCGCGTACTTCGCGCTCATGGGCGGCTGCCTGCTGCTCATCGTGCTGGCGTGGAACGTGGTGCGCTTCTGGTCCATCACCGCGGCGGTCGTGATGAGCGCGGTGGCCGCGGTGATCCCGCCGGTCGCGGCCATCGTCGGCAACCTGGGCGGCCTGGACGAGAGCCAGCTGCCGAGCGGCGACGAGCGTCCGCAGACCCGCTTCGATCGCGACCCGGACCGTTGAAGCACCAGGGCTGATCAGAAACCGTGCGTGAGCCCCCAGGCGACCGCCTGGGCGCGCCGGGCGACGCCGATCTTCTGGTAGATCTGCCGCACGTAGGTCTTCACCGAGTTGACGCTCACGAACAGCTGTTCGGCGATCTCGAGGTTGCTCATCCCACGGCAGATCAGCTCGAGCACCTCGGCCTCGCGGGCGCTCAGCTCGGCGATGCCGGTCGGCGTGACTGCGCGGTGGGACGCGGCCGGCGTCACCGTCTCTCCGCGCGCTACCGTCTCGACCGCGGCCGCGAGGTCGTCAGAGCTCGCGCCCTTCGACAGGAACCCGCGGGCCCCCGCGGCCAGTGCGCGTCGCACGCTCGAAGGGCTGCTGCTCCACGTGAAGACGAGCACCGGTGCCATGGTCAGCGCGGCCACCGCGGTGACGTACTCCTCGATCTGGACGGTGCGGCCGACCGGGTCGCAGAGGACGACGTCGACCCTCGCCGGGTCGGCATCGGGCGCCACGGTGACCACGTCGGCGGCAGGGCCGGAGCGGGCCAGCATGGCGTTCACGCCCGACACGACCAGCTCGGGCTCGTCGTAGACGCCGACCGCGATGGGCGACGGATCCCCCCGAGAACGTGCACCCGATTTCATGATGAGACGAATCTAGGCACACGTGACGCCGCACCCCTCGCCGGAAACCTCACCCTCTGGGGTGAAAGCTGCTCACAGCTCCCGGTCGATGAGGTACGCGCCCTTCTCGAAGGTCAGCTTCAGCACCACGTCGTCCTCCGTCGGCTTGCCGGGGGGCTTCTCGTAGCGGTAGGTGTAGCTCACCTCGAGCGCCTCCGGGTCCGCCGAGATGTCGAGGATCTTCGCGGTGCGGACGTCGCCCCAGAACTGCACGTAGCCCGACATCCCGCCGCTCTGCTGCTGGAACGCCGGCGTGAGCATGTCGAAGGCTGCCGCCGGGTCGCTGGACGCGGTCGCGATGTAGTTCTCGACGAAGTCGACCATCGCGGCCTCGGTCGGTCCGTCAGTGCTGCTCGCCGACGACGAGGGGCCGGTCGTGCCGGTGCCCGGGCTGGAGGGCGGCGTGGTCCCGTTGTCCGCTCCGCGACCGTGCAGCCCGATCGCGAAGGCGACGACCATGGCGATCACGACGGCCACGGTGGCCCCGAGGATGAGCAGCCAGGGCCGGTGCGGCCCGTCCTGGTCGGAGTCGCCTTCCGAGGCCGGAGCGGTCGGCGGCGGAGCGGTCGTCATGGTGGCCAGGGGGAGCACCTGGGTGCCGGCATCGTCGTCGTAGGACCGCGTCCGGCGCGACTCGACCGTCTCGACGTCGGCCAGGCCGAGGTCCGCGAGCCCCCCGATGGGGGTGGCCGAAGGCTGGGTCTGCGGCCCGGCCTCGAGGAAGAGCTGCGCCGTCACCATCGGCCATCGCTGCGCGGGGTCGCGGGTCATCGTCGCCGCGAGCGCCGGTGCCAGCCAGCCTGCCGCCTCGCACGATGGCGGCTCCTCGTGGACGATCCGGTAGAGCGCACCCAGCAGGTTGTCGCCGACCTGGTACGGCGGCCGGCCCTCCAGCGCGTGGAACAGCGTGGCGCCCCACGACCAGACGTCGGTGGCGGGCGTCGCCTGCAGGCCCGAGGC
>JAWWPK010000146.1:0-25384 GCA_033854925.1 Nocardioidaceae bacterium
GGCTTCGCCTGTCCCGGGGGTACGGGCAGCCCGGGCGCGACAGCGTCCCCGAGCCGGAGCTGCTCGCCGGACGGCACGACCGGAGCGTGCTGGTGGGTCGGCTGGTGCGCCGGCTGGCGGTCGAACGGCGAGGCGATGCCGGGCATCGTGCCGGTGAGCCAGGAGACCCCCGCGACGACCAGGACGGTGGCCGCCGACAGCAGGGATCGCGCGGCGCGCCCGGGACCGGCGCTTCGAGCCGACGCCCTGCTCAGCTGGGAGAGCTGCTCCAGCAGCACCGGATCCGGCTCGAGCCGAGGTGCGTTGATCCTCAGGTCCGGCAACACGACGGGTCCTTTCTCGAGGAAGGGGGTGACCCGACGGTAGTGCGGGGGACGCGTGACCGTCGGGCCAACCCGAGTTCCGCCACATCCGGACCGTGGCAGAAACTTCCAGCGCAGCCGTCGTCCGTGGGAGACCACGCCCGCATACCCTTCTGTCGCAGGCGGTCGCGGTCGTTACAGCGGCTCCAACTGGTCTAGCGCTCTGTGGCCTGTCTAAGCGTCCTCGAAGGTGTTCACCATGAACTGCGCGGCGTGGGTGACGTAGTCCCAGAACTGCGCGTCCTGCTCCGGCGTCAGCCCGGCCTCGTCCAGGGCGGCCCGGAAATGAGTGAGCCAGTGGTCCTTGGCGATCGGTGTCACCGCGAACGGCGCGTGCCGCATCCGCAGACGAGGATGTCCGCGGGTGTCGGAGTACGTCGTCGGGCCGCCCCAGTACTGGATGAGGAACAGGCGGAACCGCTCCTCGGCCGGTCCGAGATCCTCCTCGGGGTAGAGCGCGCGGAGCACCGGGTCGCCGGCCACGCCTTCGTAGAAGCGCCCGACGATGCGGCGGAACGTCTCGTCGCCGCCGATCTCGTCGTAGAAGGTGCTCACCCACCCATTCTGCCGACTCCCCCCTCTGGAAGACTCGCGGGCATGGCGACCACACGCAACGCGACCACGCACTGGGAAGGCAGCCTGACCGAGGGTGCCGGGCAGGTGACGCTCCAGAGCTCGGGCATCGGCACCTACGACGTGTCCTGGGCCTCCCGCTCCGAGGAGGCGAACGGCAAGACCAGCCCCGAGGAGCTGATCGCCGCCGCGCACTCCTCGTGCTTCTCCATGGCTCTGTCGGGCGGACTGGCGAAGGCGGGCACCCCGCCCACCTCGCTCGACACGTCCGCCGAGGTCGACTTCGTCCCCGGCACCGGGATCACCGAGATCCGGCTCACGGTGCGGGGCACGGTCGACGGCATGAGCAACGACGACTTCGTCGCGGCCGCCGAGGACGCCAAGGCCAACTGCCCGGTCAGCAAGGCGCTGGCCGCTACCCCGATCACGCTCGACGCTGCCCTCGCCTGACCTTCTCCAGCGTGACCTTCTCCAGGGCGAGGTCCAGCGCCCGGGACACTCCCTCGAGCGTCTCGAGCACGTCGAGCTCGGGGACACCGGCTTCGGCCAGTGCCTTCTGGAACGACCCGATGGCACTGGCGAACCCCGGGAAGCACGCCTCCGTGCGGGCCTTGCCCTCCTCGGTGAGCTCCACCAGGTTGGCGCGCCCGTCGTCAGGGTCCCGTCGCCGGCTCACGACGCCGTCCGCCTCGAAGCGGCGCAGGTAGTTCGACAGCGTCGACGGGCGCAGCCCGGTCAGCCGGGCCAGCTCGGTCGGCCGGACCGGCTGCTCCAGGAGCAGGACGCTCGTCACCGCGAAGTCGTCGGGCCGCAGCGGCGCGTCCGCCATCTCTTCGTGCAGCAGGGTGCTCAGCTGCCGCCCGGTCGCGAAGAGGAGGAGGAACGGACCGCGGTGCGACATCCTCACGGGATCAGGTTACGAGTCGACAACGGCTGGCTGCATCGCTTGACGAAAAACTTCAAGTTGGTAGTAAATGGCCGCATGCGTCGATCGGTTGTCTGGCTCGCGTTCCTGCCCGTGCTGGCCGCCTGCGGTGCCGGCAGTGCCGACTCTGGTGGCGACTCTGCCGACGGCGGCTCCGCGAGCACCGCGGCACCGACCTCGTCCGCGGCACCGTCGTACGTCGCGGCGCGGGTCAGCACGGGTCACAAGCCCTGCGGCATCCTCGGCGTGGACGGGACGGTCTGGGTGAGCAACTACGGCGACGACACCCTGGTGACCCTCAACCCCGCGACCGGCCAGGTCGGCGACCCGGTGCGGACCGGGGGTGCGCCGTGCGGGCTGGCCGCTGGCGCCGGGTCGATCTGGGTGGAGGACTACGGCAGCGACCAGGTCACCAGGGTGTCGGCCAGCGACAAGACGGTCGAGGCGACGTACGAGGTGGGCGACCAGCCCTACGACGTCACCTTCGCCGACGGTGCCGCCTGGGTGACCAACTACGGGGACGGGACCGTCTCCCGCATCGATGCCCGTAGCGGCAAGGTGACCAGCGTGGAGACGGGCGGTACGCCGACCGGCATCGCCCCGGCCGACGGCCAGGTCTGGGTCGGACTCGGCGCGCAGGGCATCGCAGCCATCGACACCCGGACGGCCGAGGTGAGCGACACGATCGACACGTCCGGCGCCGCCGGCTGGACGGCGTACGACGACGATCACGTGTGGGTGAACGTCGACGCGACGGTGGTCCAGGTGGATCCCTCGACAGCGACGATCACCCGCACCGTCGCGGTGGGGGACCGGCCCGAGGACGGAACCGTGGTGGACGGCCGGGTGTGGGTCGGGGACGGCGGCGCCGGTGGGGACCTCTTCTGGTTCCCGGTCGACGGTGACGACACGCAGGCGCAGTCCGTGCCGTCGACGACGCAGAACCCATTTGTGGCCGCGGAGCTCGACGGACAGCTGTGGGTGGTCGACTTCATCGGCACGGACGTGGTGCGCATCGACCCGGCGCAGATCAGCTAGCCGTCGTCGGTCGCGGTCGCGGTCGCGGTCTCGGTCTCGGTCTCGACCCCGGCCCCGGCCTCGTCGTCGGGACCCGGGTGGGGGCGCCCCTCCCGGTGCCACACCACCCGCTGCGGGAACGGGATCTCGATGCCCTCGTGGTCGAAGCGAGCCTTGATGCGCTGCCGCAGCTCGCGGGCGATCGCCCACTGCTCCATCGGCTGGGTCTTGACCAGCACCCGAAGTGTGATCGCGTCCGCGGCGAGCGCCTCCACGCCCGTCACCTCGGGCTCCTCGATGATCACGCTGCGGTAGTCCTCGTCTTCCCAGAGACCCTGCGCGACCTCGGCCAGCACCCGCTTCGCGCGGGCCAGGTCCTCGTCGTACCCGACGCCGACGTCCACGACCGCGCGCGACCAGTTCTGGCTTTTGTTGCCGACCCGCATGATCTCGCCGTTCGGCACGTACCAGACCGTGCCGTCGAGATCGCGCAGCCGGGTGACCCGCAGGCTCACCGCCTCGATGGTGCCTGTCGCCGCTCCCACGTCGACGATGTCGCCGACGCCGAACTGGTCCTCGAAGATCATGAAGACGCCGGAGAGGAAGTCCTTGACCAGCGACTGAGCGCCGAAGCCCAGCGCGATCCCGAGGATGCCGGCGCTGGCGATGATCGGCGCGATGTTCACGCCGACCTGGCTCAGGATCATCGTGCCGAAGACGGCGACCAGGACGCCGGTGATCACGCTCTTGAGCAGGTCGCCCATGGTCTTGGCCCGTTGCACCCGCCGGGTAGCGGCGGCCAGGTCGCGAAGCTCCTGGGTGTGCGTCACCTCCGTCGTGCGCCGGCGACGCGAGAACCGGCCGACCCTGGCCGGCAGCACGCCGCCCTCGGCCCGCGAGACCAGCCGGTCCACGAGCCGATGGAACATGAAACGAATCACCAGGCCCAGGCCGGCCAGCCCGGCGATCGCCAGGGGCAGACCGATGAACCAGTCGGTCAGGTTGGCCAGAACGCTCGAGCCGGTGTGCTTGTCCACCCAGTTGCAGAGCGACTCGTCCTTCTGGCACGGGCTGCTCAGGAACATGGCCCCCAGTATTCACGTGGCCGGTTCTGGATATCGTGGGGGCGTGACGTCCGCACCCAGCGCCCTGGCCGCCATGCTCCCGATGGACGTGCCCGTCGGGTGGAGCGATCCCCAGGACGTGAACATGGTTCACGCCCTGCTCCTGCTCGCGGGCGTGCCGCTGCTGCTGATCATCCTGATCACCCTTGCGGTCTACCTGCCCTCGCTGGTCCGCGGCGAGCGGATCGCGCCGGGCCAGCCGCCGGTGGAGAACCAGTGGCTGGGTGGGCCGCGGACCGGCACCGCCGAGCTGAAGGGCCCCGAGTCCGAGGACGCCGACGCCGGAGGCGCCAGTGGCCGCTGGTGAGCGCCCCAACACCCGGCTGAGTGCCCGGTTCGGCGCGAACGAACAGGTCGCACTCGACGAGACGATCCGCAAGGCCGAGAGGCTGTCGCGGGTCGAGTTCTCCGTCTTCGTGGGGCATGCCGAGGGCGACCCGCGTGCCTACGCAGTGAGCCTGCACGGGACCCTCGTGGCCCCGGCCCGCAGCATCCTGATCCTGGTCGACCCCGACGCCCGCGCCGTCGAGGTCGTCACCGGCGGGCACGTCCGGCGTACCCTCCGCGACAGCCAGGTCGAGCTCGCGGTCGCCGCCATGCAGTCCCTGTTCGGCGAGGGTGACCTGGTCGGCGGCCTGCGCCGTGGCATCCAGATGCTCGCCGAGCACGCCCGTGCGCCGCAGACCCTGCACGCGGAGCACTCGTGACCGCTGCGCTGATCACCATCGCGGTCGTCGCGGTCCTCGCGGCCATCCTGATCGCGTTCTTCCGGTCCCAGGCGCGCGAGCAGGTCCTCGCTGCCCAGGCCGAGACGGCCCGCCTGCGGGCGGTGCTGGACGACGTCAAGGAAGTCGCGTGGAGCAACCGCGACATCGCGCCCGACCTGTCCACGATCGTGATCGACACGATCCGGACCGGCGAGGAGCGGCTGGGCCGCCGCGAGCTGCCGAACTGAGCGTGGGCGAGCGAAGGTTGAGCGAGCCCTGCGGCTGAGGAACGAAGCCGCAACGGGCGCGTCGAAACCTCCGCAGCCTGCGCTGGAACTGACCCGGGCCAGTCCCCGCGTCGGCTGCGGCGATCTCGACAAGCTCGATCAGCGGTGGTCGGCTCCCAGCGAAGACGAGCTCAAGCAGAGCGGTCCTTCTGCTGGGCCCGCAGCGCGCGGGCGACGTCGTCACGACCCTCGCGGACGTAGCGCTTCGCGGCCGGGTTGGCCGGCGAGGACTCGAGCCAGGCGTCCACCCGGTCGAGGAGCTCCTGGCTGGCCAGCTGCTTGGGGAAGATGAACTCCAGCGCGGTCGAGGCGCGCTGGGTGCCCTTCTCCTCCCACATCGTCTCGGCGGCGGCGAGGTACTTCTCGACGTACGGCGCGAGCACCTCGTCCTGGCCGTAGGCCTGGAAGGCCAGCACGATGCTGCGCTGGGTCTCGTTGGGGACGTCGTCGCGGACCATCGCCAGCTCCCACGCCTCGGCCTTGGCCTCGGCGGTGGGCGTGAGGGTGCGGGCGGCCGCTGCGTGCTCCTTGCCCGAGATGGTGTTGTCGCGAGCCAGCTCCTCGTCGATGCGGGCGCTGTCGGCGCGGCCGTTCTTGGCCAGCCCGGAGAGCAGAGTCCAGCGCAGGTCGGTGTCCACCGCGAGGCCGTCGATGACGAGCGAGCCGTCCAGCAGCCCCTCGAGGTCGGCGAGCGCCTGGTCGCTGTGGGCGGCCGAGGCGTACGCGCGTGCGAACGACAGCTGGTGGTCGTCACCGGGCTCGGCGGTCATCAGCAGCTCACGCAGGCCGGTCTCCCACTTGTCGCGGAGCGCGTCGCGGTGCTCGGGCGCGGAGTAGAGCGTGGACGCGGCCGCGGCGTACCCGGGGATGCGGTTCACGCCGAACGCGTCGGTCTCCGAGGCGATGCCCGACAGCACGAGGGTCACGAAGTCGCTGGCCGACATCTCGGCGTCGCGGGTCATGTCCCACGCCGCGCCCCAGCACAGCGCCCGGGCCAGTGAGTCGTCGATCGTCTCGATGCTGGAGACCAGGGTCGCGAGCGAGCGCTCGTCGAGCCGGATCTTGGCGTAGGCGAGGTCGCCGTCGTTGAGGAGCAACAGGTCTGGCTGCTTCTCGCCCACCAGCTCCCTGACCTCGGACAGCTCGCCCTCGACGTCGGTCTCGATGGCGGTCCGCCGGACCAGCCGGCCCTCGACCTTGTCGTAGAGGCCGACGCCGAGCCGGTGCCGGCGCAGCGTCGGGTAGTCGGGGGCGGCGGTCTGGCGGATCGAGAAGGACGTGAAGGTGCCGTCATCGGCCAGCTCGAACTCCGGCGCCAGCGTGTTGACGCCGGCGGTCTGCAGCCACTCCTGCGCCCACGACTCCAGCTCGCGGCCGGACGACTTCTCCAGGGCCATCAGCAGGTCCTTGAACTCGGCGTTCGCGAAGGCGAAGTCCTCGAAGTAGCCGCGCAGCCCCTCCAGGAACGGGTCGAGGCCCACCCAGGCGACCAGCTGCTTGAGCACCGAGGCGCCCTTGGCGTAGGTGATGCCGTCGAAGTTCACCTCGACCGCCTGCAGGTCGTAGTTGTCCGCGGCGATCGGGTGGGTGCTGGGCAGCTGGTCCTGGCGGTAGGCCCAGTTCTTGCGGGCGTTGGTGAAGCCGGTCCACGACTCGGTGAAGTCGGTGGCGTTGACGGCCGCGTGGTAGCAGGCCCACTCGGCGAACGACTCGTTGAGCCAGAGGTCGTCCCACCACTTCATGGTCACGAGGTCGCCGAACCACATGTGCGCCATCTCGTGGAGGATCACCTCGGCGCGGAACTCGTAGAACGAGCGGTCCTGGCGGCTGCGCGGGAGGTACTCGTCGCGGAAGGTCACGCAGCCGGCGTTCTCCATCGCGCCCATGTTGTACTCAGGCACGAACAGCTGGTCGTACTTGCCGAACGGGTAGGGGTAGCCGAACTTCTCCTCGAAGAACTCGAAGCCCTGCTCGGTGATCTTCCACAGCTCGTCCGCGTCGAGGTGCTCGACCAGCGACTGGCGGCAGTAGAGCCCCATCGGGATCTCGCCGTGCGCGCCGGTGTAGGTCCTGTGCACCGAGTGGTACTCGCCGGCGACCAGGGCGGTGATGTAGGTCGACATCGGCTGGGTCTCGGGGAACCGCCAGACCTGCGTGCCCTCGACGCCGTCCTCCGGCTCGGGGGTCGCGGCGTTGGAGGAGACCGCCCAGCCGGCCGGCGTGGTGACGGTGAAGGTGTAGGGCGCCTTGAGGTCGGGCTGCTCGAAGGTCGTGTAGACGCGGCGGGCGTCGGGGACCTCGAACTGGGAGTAGAGGTAGATCCGGTCGTCGGCCGGGTCCACGAAACGGTGCAGCCCCTCACCCGTGCGGGAGTACGTGCAGTCGGCCTTCACCACCAGGGTGTTCTCGGCGGCCAGGCCGGTGATGGCGATCCGGTTGTCGGCGTACGCCGAGGCGTCGACGGGCTCACCGTTCAGCGTGATCTCGCGGATCGTGGCGCCGACGAGGTCGGCGAACGTCGAGGCACCGGGCTCACGGCAGCCGAAGACGATCGTGGTGGTGGAGCCGAACGTGGTGTTCTGCTGGTCGGTGGCCGTCGTGAGGTCCAGGTCGATGGAGTACGACGTGACATCCACGAGAGAGGCACGGGTCGCGGCCTCGTCCCGGGTGAGGTTGGTTCCTGGCATGCGGTGATCCTGCCACCCGCGTAGTGATCCCGGCCACGCGCAGGGGGAGGAAGGATGCAGTCGTGACCGGATCGCGACCTGGTTCGGGATTCGGTCCTGCCCGAGAGGTTGCCCCGTGGCCGGAATACTTCTGCATCTGGCCGGTTAGTAGTTGACATGAGCAACGTTGACTTCTGGTTCGACCCGTTGTGTCCGTTCGCGTGGATCACCTCCCGCACGATGCTGGAGGTGGAGAAGGTCCGCGACGTCCAGACCACGTGGCACATCATGAGCCTCGCCATCCTCAACGCGGACAAGGCCGACATCTCGGACAGCTACCGGGAGTTCCTCAAGGACGCCTGGGGCCCCGTGCGGGTCTGCCAGGCAGTCGAGCAGGAGTACGGCCAGGAGAAGCTGGGCGAGCTCTACACCGCGCTCGGGACCAAGAAGCACACCGAGGGCGGCGAGAAGCTCGACCGGACCCTGATCGAAGAGGCGCTGGACGAGATCGGCGTCCCGGTCGCGCTGGCCGCGGCGATGGACGACCCGTCGTACGACGACGCGATCAAGAAGAGCCACCACCTCGGCATGGACCAGGTCGGCGACGACGTCGGCACGCCGACGATCGCCATCGACGGCCACGCTTTCTTCGGCCCGGTGCTCAGCAAGATCGCCCGCGGGGAGGACGCCGGGAAGATCTGGGATGCCGCGGTAGCGCTGTCCTCGGTCCCCTACTTCTTCGAGCTGAAGCGGACTCGCGACAAGAAGCTCGACTTCAGCTGAACACAGTCGGTGGTTGAGGAGCTCGCGCTAGCGAGCGTCTCGAAACCTCTGAAGCCCGCGCTGGGACCGGCCGACCGCTGCTCGATGAGCCGTGCACGAGTCCCGGCGCCGGATTGCGAGGGTTTCGAGACGGGCGCAGAGCGCCCTCCTCAACCACCGGGGCAGTCAGCTGCCTGAGGCCACGACGGTCGTTGCCGCGACTGCGCCCAGCATGGCCGCGGTGGCGGCGTCGACCGCGTCCTTGACCGCCTTGGCGGCCCACTGGCCGGCGGCGATCTCCTTGGCCTTCTTCTCCAGCGCCTTCTTCTTCACGGTGGTGCCCGCCGTGACGGCGCTGTGGGCCTGGTCGATGGCGGCGAGCAGCGCGATCAGGGCGCCGGTCCGCTCGTCGGGCTGGGCGTCGTCGACGAGGCAGGCGGTGATGGTGCGCCGTACGTCGGTCTCGTGGCTGGTGTCGGCGGCCGGCCAGGTGGTGCGCGGGAACAGCCCGAGCAGCTTGCCGTCCCGCCGCTGAAGGATGCCGCGCCCGGCCAGTCCGGCGGCGAGGCGCCCCTCGAGGCCCTTCCCGATCTTCGTGACGAGGGTGCTGGCCTTGCGGTCCTTCTCGGCGATGGTGGCGAGCGCGTCGGCGAGCACCGGGTCGAGCTCGGCGGGAGCCGGCTCGGTGGCGTGCACCTTGTCGGTGCGCCAGATGCTCTTGTGCTCGTCCACGGTCACCAGCCCCGAGACCGCCAGCTCGGCGAGCACCGCGCCGCCGAGCACCGCGTCGGTCTTGCCCCAGGTCGAGACCGTGCCCTTGGCGTCGTCGAGCAGCAGGAGAAGCAGGTCCTCTGCGATCAGCGTCATGCCCTGAACCTAGTCCGCGCTATCTGCTTCGCGGCGGCGTGCCGCTCCCTCCTACCCTTCACCCATGAGCAAGATCCTGTCCGCCGTCGCCTGGCCGTATGCCAACGGCCCGCGCCACATCGGCCACGTGGCCGGTTTCGGCGTGCCCTCCGACGTGTTCAGCCGCTACATGCGGATGGCGGGCCACGACGTGCTCATGGTGTCGGGCACCGACGAGCACGGCACGCCGATCCTGGTCGCGGCGGACCACGAGGGCGTCAGCGCGCGCGAGCTGGCCGACAAGAACAACGCTGTGATCGTCCAGGACCTGGTCGACCTGGGGCTGTCCTACGACCTGTTCACGCGCACCACGACGGGCAACCACTACAACGTCGTGCAGGAGCTGTTCGTCGGCGTGCACAACAACGGCTACATGGTCGAGCAGACGACGTTCGGCGCGATCTCGCCGACGACCGGCCGCACGCTGCCGGACCGCTACATCGAGGGAACCTGCCCGATCTGCGGGTACGCCGACGCGCGTGGCGACCAGTGCGACAACTGTGGCAACCAGCTCGACCCGACCGACCTGATCAACCCGCGGTCCAAGATCAACGGCGAGACCCCGGTGTTCGTCGAGACCCAGCACTTCTTCCTGGACCTGCCGGCGCTGGCCGAGGCGCTCCAGGCCTACGTCCAGGGCCGCGAGGCGTCCGGCTCCTGGCGGCCCAATGTCATCAAGTTCTCGCTCAACCTGATCGAGGACCTGCGTCCGCGTTCGATGACCCGCGACATCGACTGGGGCATCCCGGTGCCGGTCGAGGGCTGGGCCGAGCAGAAGACCAAGCGGATGTACGTGTGGTTCGACGCGGTGATCGGCTACCTGTCGGCGTCCATCGAGTGGGCCCGGCGGTCTGGAGACGCGGAGCGCTGGCGGGAGTGGTGGAACGACCCGGAAGCGCTGTCCTACTACTTCATGGGCAAGGACAACATCGTCTTCCACTCCGTCATCTGGCCGGCCGAGCTGCTCGGCTACAACGGCAAGGGCGACAAGGGCGGCGAGCCCGGGCGGTTGGGCGTCCTCAACCTGCCGACCGAGGTCGTGTCGTCGGAGTTCATGACGATGGAGAGCAAGCAGCTCTCCACAAGTCGCGGCCACGTGATCCTGGTCGGCGACATGCTGTCGCGCTACCAGCCGGACGCGCTCCGCTACTACATCTGCGCGGCCGGCCCGGAGACCTCCGACGCCGACTTCACGTGGGCCGACTTCCTGCTGCGCACCAACTCCGAGCTGGTGGCGGGCTGGGGCAACCTGGTCAACCGGACGGCGACGATGCTGGCCAAGAGCTTTGGCGAGATCCCGGCTGCGGGGCCGCTGCAGCCCGAGGACGAGGCGGTGCTCGCCGCCGTACGCGCCGGGTTCGACACCGTCGGGGACCAGCTGGGCCGGCAGCGGCTGCGCTCCGGCATCGCCGAGGCGATGCGGGTGGTCGGCGACGTGAACAAGTACCTCACCGTCACGGAGCCCTACAAGATGAAGGACGAGTCGCAGCGAGAGCGGCTGGCCACGGTGCTGCACGTCGCGGCGCAGTGCGTGGTCGACTGCAACACACTGCTCTCGCCGTTCCTCCCGCACTCGTCGAACAAGGTGCACCTGGCGCTCGGCGGCGAGGGCGAGTTCATGCCGATGCCACGGATCGAGACCGTCGAGGAGCTCGACGCCGACAACGGCGCGGGGCTGGACTTCTACCCCGTCATCACCGGCGACTACTCCGGGACGCCGGCCTGGGCGTCCCGGGCGGTGGCGGTCGGCGCGAAGATCGAGAAGCCGACCCCGATCTTCACCAAGCTCGACCCGGCGATCGTGGGCGAGGAGCTCGCAAGGCTGGAGGCGTGACCGTCGCAATGCTGGGTGACCATCGCGGCCACCGCAGCCACCTCGAGCTCGACGCGCTCCGGCCCTCGCTGCCCGTGGACACCGAGTGGGTGCCCACCGACTCGGGCTTCGACGTCGCGGCGTACGACGGCGTGTGGCTGGTGCCCGGCTCGCCGTACGCCGACGACGCGGCGGTGCTGTCCGCCCTGACGGTGGTGCGGGAGCGGAGGATCCCTTTCCTCGGCACCTGCGGCGGGATGCAGTACGCCGTCCTGGAGTACGCGCGATCCGTGCTGGGCGAGCCGGCCACGCACGCGGAGGCCGACGGTGAGTCGGACGACAACGTCGTGGTCGGGCTGACCTGCTCCCTGCAGGGCGAGGAGCGGCTGGTCACGCCGGCGCCGGGCAGCCGCTTCGCGTCCTGGGTGGCGGCGCCGTTCATGGCGATGCACTTCTGCAGCTACGCGCCGACGCCCGAGGTGGTCGCCCGGCTGGTGGCCGCGGGCGTGGTGGTCGGCGCGACCGCACCCGACGCCGGCGCCGAGGTGCTGGAGTTCCCGGATCACCCGTTCTACGTCACCTCGATGTTCCAGCCGCACGTCGGTGCGCTCGCCGGGGCGCCGGTGCACCCGCTGGTCACGGCCTTCATGGAAACGGTCGCCGTTCGTGCGTGAGGGCGAGCCGAGCCGGACGGCGTTCGGCGCGGCGATCCATCGCGCCGTGCACGCCGGGCTCGACCGACCAGTGGTCTTCGAGGACCCGCTGGCCTGGCGGATCCTGGGGGTCGATCGCGACGCGGTCCTCGCCGAGGTGCCGCGCCTGTCGCGGCTCCGGCTCTTCGTCGCCGTCCGGCACCGGTTCGCCGAGGACGTCGTCGCCGCGGCCGTCGCTCGCGGCGTGCGACAGGTCGTGGTGCTCGGCGCCGGCCTGGACACGTTCGCCTACCGGCACCCGCACGAGGGGCTGCGCGTCTACGAGGTCGACTTCCCGGCCACCGGCGCGTGGAAGCGGGAGCGGCTCGCCGAGGCCCGGATCGACGTCCCGGACTCGGTGACCTACGTCGGCGTCGACTTCGAGAGCGACGACCTGTTGGTCCGGCTCGTCGAGCACGGGTTCGACGCCACGTCGCCCGCGGAGTTCATGTGGCTCGGGGTGGTGCCCTACCTGACCCGCGCAGCAGTGGCCGCCACGCTGGGGGCGATCGCGTCGGTGCCCGGCGCGGAGGTGGTCTTCGACTACGCCGCTGCCGACGGCCAGGACGAGACTCCGGGCAGCCGGGAGCTCGCGGCCCGGGTCGCGGCGGCGGGCGAACCCTTCAGCGACCGCCGGGAGCCGGCTGAGCTCCTCGCTCTGCTTGCCGAGTCCGGCTTCGACGACGTCGAGGACCTCGGGCGCCCGGAGATCCGCTCCCGCTACCTCGGGCTCGAGCCAGGCCCTCCGGGTGGCGGCGGACGCGTGGTCCGCGCCCGGCGCACCCGCTAGCCCTGCCGGCCGCCCCCGTGGATCACGGCTCGGACGCCGTTGACGCCGTGGATCTTCAGCTTGACCACGCCGACGTCGGTGGTGCCGCCCTCCTTGAGGGTCATGCCCTGCTTGCGGGCGGTGAACCAGTACGGCGTGCCGACCTCGTTGCGCGCCGAGCTGACCAGGTTGTCGGGGATCAGCACGTCGGGATGCTCGGCGTACAGCTCCTCGAGGTCGAGCAGCCGGCCCGCCGCCTTGCCGGCGTGGAGCATCTCGACGCGGAACGGCTTGCCGTACTTCTGCTTGTCCGAGACGGTCGGGAACAGCCAGGACTTGTCGCCCGGGTCGAAGACCCGGAAGCCGAACGGCGCGATCACCGGCCGGTTGCTGCCGGCGTAGCGCATGACGCCGCGCACCTTCGCGCCCTTGGGTGCGGTGAACGCGGCGGTCGGCGCCGGGCCGTTGACGACCACGGTCGAGTGGGTGGCGGCGAGGTTGGCCCCGGTGGTGGTCGGCTTGTCCACTCGCTCCTTGCGGGCGGTCGTCACCGCCGCGGCGTACGTGCCCGGGACGATGCCACGGACGGTGTAGAGGCCGCCCTCGGACTGCTCGGTCCAGTTGACCGCCATCGGCGTGGCCTGGTCGCCGTCGACGTGCGCGACGCGGAGCCAGCTGTCCTCGGGGACGGCGGTGAGCTTGACCTGGCCACCCTTCGGGAGGGTGCCGGTGAGGTTCATGGTCGGCTGGCTGAGCAGCACCGGGCCGAGCGGGAGGTTGACGTTGTTCACCAGGTCGACCGGGACCGCCGCCCACGGGAAGTCGATCTGCTCGGGGCCGTCGGTGGGGACCGTGCTGCGCCGCACGTAGAGCGAGTAGGTGCTCAGGGGCAGGCCGCTGAAGGTGACGACACCCCCCGGCTGGAGCAGCGGGTTGCCCTGGAAGACCTTGAGCACCCGGCCGTCGGCGTTGCGGAGCTCGGCGTCGACCGAGCCGCTGGCGCCCGGGTAGACGACGTCGGAGGCCGAGAAGCTCACCGATCGGCCCGGGTCGAGGGCCAGGTCTGCGGTGGCGACGGTCTTCTGGGCGACCGAGACGATCTGCGACTTCGGCACGTAGGCGGACCCGGCGTACGACGTGGTGACGGTGTAGGGGCCGGGCTTGAGCGAGCTGACGACGTAGCGCCCGATCTCGTTGGTGACCACCCCGGCCGCGAAGTTGCCGTCCTTGTCGAGGATCGCGAGGAACTGGTCGGGGAGCGGGACGGCACCAGTGCTCACCAGCCCGCGGATGATGCCGGCGTGCCTGGTCTTGAAGGTGTCGTGCACGGTGCGGCCGGCGCGCAGCAGCATCCGCCTCGACAGATAGCCCGGAACCGTCGAGTCGGTGTGCAGCCCCTCGTCGCGGTCGGCCTCGATGCGGTAGGGGCCGGGTGCCACCTCGAACCGGTAGAGGCCCTTGTCGTCGGTGACCGTCTGGGCGGCGATGCTGCCGTCGATCCGGGTGAGGTTGAGGAGACGGTCGGGGCCGTCCTTCCAGGTCCCGGTGATCACGGCCGGCGGCTGGACGACGACCCGGCCGAGCGAGCGGTGCGGCTGCGGCGTGAAGAACCGCGTGTGCCGCATCCAGCTGTTGAGGTTGCCGTCCGGGCCGAGGTAGGACGGCGTGAACTTCTTCGTGCTGTCCTGGTCGCACTCACCCGAACGCCGGGCCCGGTGCCCCCCGCCGCCGCCCGAGACGGACTCGGAGCAGACCCGGATCAGGTACGGCTCCCGGAGCTGCTTGAGCGTGAACCCGCCGTTGCGGTTGGTGCGCGCGAGCACCCTCTTCTCCTCGCTGACGTCTACCGGGAGGCCGAGGTCCGAGAAGCGGATGCCGGTGACCAGCGCGTTGGGGATCGGGCTGCCGTTGGGGCCGGTGACCTGGCCGGTGACGGCTCCCTTGGTCGGCGGCGGCTTGGGCCGCTTGTCGAAATGCTTGGCCTTGGTCTTGGCGGCCAGCGGGTCCGGCGGCGTGCTGAAGTAGGTGTTAGGACCTCCGTCGCCGTGGTCCGCCAGAGGCGCGAGTCGTGGCGCTGCCACGGCGGAGTGCTGGGGCAGCAGCAGGACGGCTCCCGAGAGGACGAAGGCCAGCGAGGTGGCGACAGCAAGGGGCCGGGTCCGCGTCATGACCCGGATCATGCCTCAGCCGCTCAGCACCCGCTCCTCCACCGCGCCGTACTCGGACACCTGCGAGGCGCGGATCGCTGCCGCCTGCTCGCCTTGGACGCCGTCCCCGCGGAACGACTCCACCGCCTCCTGGCTCTCCCAACGCTCGTAGACGTTGACCCGCCCGGGGTCCGCGAGGTCGCCGCAGATCGCGAAGTCGAGGCAGCCGTCGGTCCGGCGCGCCTGCTCGACGACCTCGCGGCAGGAGTCGAGGTACGCCGCGCGCTCCTCCGGGTCCACGAGGAGATGCCCCGCGACGATGACCATGCCCATGGTGACCATGCGATGTGGACCGCCGTCGACGGTCGGACTCATCGCCCGCGGCCGGCAAGCCGGGTGGCGATCCGGAGCAGCACCAGGGCTCCGGCCACCGCCATCAGCACCAGCACCGCGGTGTGCAGGCTCGAGGTCACCACGTCCCACACCGGGCCCGCGATCTTCCGGTCGGCGCTCGGGACCTGGTCCACCACGACGCCGCGGCCCAGCGCGAGACTCCCCAGGAGCACGGCCATCGCGACCACCGAGCCGATGGCGAGGGTGCCGACCGTCCGGCCGCGTCGCGGTGACAACAGCAGGGCCAGACCCACCAGGACCAGCCAGGCGACCGGCAACCAGAGGCCGAGCGCGTTGAGCAGCCGGTAGCCGCGCTGCGCCCGGTCCAGCTGGTCGGCATCCAGCACCGCGAAGGACGCCTGGACGTCGACCTCGCCCTCGAACAGCCCCCGGGCCTTCAGCTCGGCCAGCACGGTGTCGACGATCGCAGCGAGGTTCACGCGGACCTGGCCGTCGGGGCCGACCGCGCCCGGCTTGCCGCTCAACGCCCGGATCAGCTGGGTGTGCGCGGTCCGGTTGGCGTCGCGCCAGGCTGGCGGAAACGCCGAGCTGGTGAGGATCGCCAGCACCACCGTATGCACGGCCAGGGCGGCGTTCTCGCGGGCGTTGTCCGGCAGCCGGTCGAGCGGAAGGGCGGCGAGCACTGCCGCCTCGAGGCGCGCGGCGACCTCGCGCTGGACCGTGGGGTTCTCGGCCAGCGGGCCGACCGCGTCGACGTACCCGTCGGTCTCCGTGACGCGCTGGTCGAGCCAGACCGAGAAGGTCGCGAGCGGCAGCACCACGCAAGCAAGGAACGCGGCGAGCCGGCTGGTCCACATCCGGCCGGGCGCTTCGGTCTCCATATCGCGGAAACCCTAGTTCCGCGAGGCTCCGCGTCGCGTAGCGTCTGCGCGGTGGGCTGGTCGTTCCTGCTGACGTCGTTCGTCATCTGCGTGACCCCGGGCATCGGCGCGCTCTACACGATGGCCGCCGGGCTCGCCCGCGGCGCCCGGGCCGGGCTGCTGGCGGCGTTCGCGTGCACGCTCGGCACCGTTCCGCACGCCGTCGCCGCGCTCACCGGGCTGGCTGCGGTGCTGCACGCCTCGGGCGTCGCGTTCCAGGCGATCAAGTACGCCGGCGTGGCCTACCTGCTCTGGATGGCCTGGTCGACCTGGCGCGACACCGGTGCCTTGCACGTCGACACGGCCTCGTCGCCGTCCTCGGTCCGCTCGGTCATCACGACCGGGATCACCGCGAACCTGCTGAACCCGAAGCTCACGCTCTTCTTCTTCGCGTTCCTGCCCCAGTTCGTGCCCGCCGACTCATCGGGGACGCTGACCCGGATGGCCGGGCTCTCGGCGGTGTTCATGGCCATGACCTTCGTGACCTTTGCCGGGTACGCCGTGGCCGCCGGCGCGCTCCGCGACCGGGTGCTGACCCGCCCGCAGCTGGTCGCGAGGATCCGGAAGGTGTTCGCGGCGTCGTTCGTGGCTCTGTCGGCGCGACTCGCCATCGAGTCGCGCTAGCAACCAGACGTCGGCGCTGGGCGTCACGCGCCGGCGGTTGGCCGTTCGGCGGCCAGATCCCGGATGGCCGGGATCATCGCCAACGCGTTGACGACCACCGAGAAGACCAGCAGCGCCACGGCGAGGGAGTGGTGGCCCGCAGCCCAGAGCCCGAGCGACGCGAGGCCGAAGACGAGCACCTTGACGACCGGGTGGACGACGGGCGAGCCGAAGCGCGCCTTGGGGGAGGCGAAGAGGAACCACGCGAGCACGCCGAGCAGCGGCAGCAGCCAGACGAGCAGCCATCGGGCCGAGGTGGACCAGCCGTAGACACCGAGGCCGGACATGGCGAGGAGCTCATCGAGGAAGACGAGGGCCAGGACGGTCCATCCGAAGAGAGGCACCCAGCGATTCTCTAGGGTCGGCACATGAGCGAGCCGACGTACGTGCCCCTGTTCTTCCTCAAGCAGAAGTTCGCCATGACGACCAACCGCTACGAGCTGCTGTCGGCAGGTACCGACGGCCAGGTCGGGCAGACGCTGGGGTTCGCGGAGCAGAAGCGGATGGCCTTCAAGGAGGAGGTCACCTTCTACACCGACCAGAGCCGCACGCAGAAGGTGTTGAGCTTCAAGGCTCGCAAGGTGATGGACCTGAACGCCGGCTACGACGTGTTCGACGACGCGCACCAGCCGATCGGGTTCTTCCGGAAGGACTTCGGAGCCAGCCTCCTGCGGTCGACCTTCCACGTCGAGGGCCCGGGCTACACCGGCACCGGCCAGGAGCGCAGCCAGCTCGTGGCGATCGTGCGCCGCTTCTCGGACATCCCGTTCCTGCCGATCCACTTCGACTACGTGACCCCCGAGGGCCAGCCACTGCTCAGCATCGAGCGGCAGAGCACCGTTCGCGACCGCTACACCGTCCGCGTAGCCGACCCGCGCGTCGACTTCCGGATCGCGGCGGCGCTGGCCGTGGCGATGGACGCTCTCATGAGCCGATAGCTCATGGCCCTGTATCCCGAGGCCCGGGCCGCGGTCGAGGCGGCCGCGCAGGAGATCCCGGTGTGGACGGCGGGGTACGACATCGCCGCCGCACGAGTCGCCAACCGGGCGTTCGCCCTCCAGGAGCAGCCCGAGGACGTCGCGGAGGTCGTCGACCTCGACGCGGACGGCGTCCGGGTGCGGCTGTTCCGGCCGGAAGGAGCCGACCCGGGTGTGCTGGTGCACCTCCACGGCGGAGGCTTCGTCTTCCACGACGTGGACGTGCACGACCGACCCTGTCGGCGGCTGGCGAACCGGCTCGGCATGGCGGTGCTGAGCGTCGACTACCGGTTGGCGCCGGAGCACCGGTTCCCGGCGGCGCCCGACGATGTCGACACCGTGCTGGGCTGGCTCGACCGCGGAGGAGCGGAGCTGGACCGGGGCGGGCCGACGTACGTCCATGGGGACAGCGCCGGCGGCAACCTTGCGCTGGTGGCCGCACTGAGACATCCCGGGCGGTTCCGGGCGGTGGTGCTGATCTACCCGTTCCTCGACCCGCAGGCGGGCTTCGACTCCTACGCGATCGGCGCGGCCGGGGCTTTCGATCCCCGTGAGGCGGAGTGGTACTGGCAGCAGTACGCCGACGGGGACCTGGCCGACCCCGACCTCGCGCCACTCCTGTCGGACCGGCTCGGCACCCTGCCACCCACGCTGGTCACCACCGCCGAGCACGACCCGCTTCGCGACGAGGGAGAGCACCTCGCCGCGCTGATCGCCGAGGCGGGCGGGGACGTGACGTGCACGCGTTACCTCGGCCAGATCCACGGCTACTGGCGGCTCGCGGCCTTCCCGGCGTCCGAGCAGCTGATCCGGCACACCTGTGCCTTCCTCCGTGCCCATTGAGGCCCATTGAGGCCCACTGACAGGATGGCCGCATGCGCGTCCACCTCGGCTCGGACCATGCCGGGCTCGACCTCAAGGCCCACCTGATCAGCTGGCTGACCGAGCACGGCTACGAGCCGGTCGACCACGGGCCGCACCAGTTCGACGCGCTCGACGACTACCCCGTCTTCGTGCTGCGCGCGGCCGAAGGGGTCGCCACCGACCGCAAGGCGGGGCTGGACAGCTGCGGCGTGGTCATCGGCGGTTCGGGCAACGGCGAGCAGATGGCGGCCAACAAGGTGCCCGGGATCCGCTGCGCGCTGGCCTGGTCGGAGGAGACGGCGAGCCTGGCCCGCGAGCACAACGACGCGCAGGTCGTGTCGGTCGGCGGCCGGATGCACCCGATCGAGGACATGACCCGGTTCGTCGAGGTCTTCCTGGCCACACCGTTCAGTGAGGACGAGCGGCACGTGCGCCGGATCGGGGAGATCCGGGCCTACGAGCGCACCCGCGAGCTGCCACCACTGCCGGAGTCCGCCCGGGAAGCCGGGCAGGGGCAGGGGCAGGAGCCGGATGCCTGAGGGCCACACCCTCCACCGGCTCGCCACCGCGCTCGACGACGCCTTCGCCGGGCACCCGGTCCGGGTGAGCAGCCCGCAGGGCCGGTTCACCGAGTCCGCCGCGCTGCTGGACGGTCGCACGGTCGAGACCGCCGAGTCGTGGGGCAAGCACCTCTGGGTGCACTTCGCTCACGACGACCTCGTGCACGTCCACCTGGGTCTCTACGGCAAGTTCGACGTGCTCCGCGACGTCGCGAGCGTGCCGGCCCCGGTCGGGCAGGTCCGGCTGCGGCTGGTGCAGGCGGACGCCCTCGAGGGACCGGACGCCACGGCGTCGTACGCCGACCTGCGCGGCGCCACCGCCTGCGAGCTGCAGACCCTCGAGCAGCGTGGGGCGCTGGTCGCCCGGCTCGGCCCGGACCCGCTGCGGCCGGACGCCGACCCGGACCTGGCCTGGCGCCGCATCAAGCGCAGCCGGGCGCCGATCGCCGGGCTGCTGATGGACCAATCCGTCATCGCAGGAATCGGGAACGTCTACAGAGCCGAGCTGCTCTACCGGCACCGGGTCGACCCCTTCCGGCCCGGCACCAGCCTGCGGGTGGGCCGCTGGCAGGAGATGTGGGACGACCTGGTCGCGCTGATGGCCGACGGCGTACGCACCGGCCGGATCGACACGGTCCGTCCCGAGCACCTCACCGACGACGAGCGCGCGGCCGCCGGTCCGCGCCGGGGCCACTCCTACGTCTACCGTCGCGCGGGAGAGCCGTGCCGGGTCTGCGGGACCCGGATCCGCACCCGTGAGCTGCAGGCTCGCAACCTGTACTGGTGTGCCAGGTGCCAGCCCCGGTTCCGCTCCCGGGCCGTACAGTGACGGGTACCACGTCCCAGACCCTGACGATGGGAATCCAGCGATGACAATCGACGTCAAGCTGTCGCGCGCGCGGTCGGGTGACATCCCCCCACCGCGGCACAGCGTGCGTCGGTTCACCAGGCGCGGTGCCTACGTGGACACCAAGGTGCTCGGCGCCCTGGTGCTGTTCGGCCTCGCGATCGTGCTCGCGGTCGTCCTCTTCCCGAACGACATGCCGTTCACCACCCTGATGGTGCCGTTGCTGCTCGGCAGCCTCCTGCTCAACCCCCGGCACCTGCCGTGGTTCGTCATCTACGTGTTCGCACTCCTGATGATCTGCATCTCGGTGCAGGTCAACCCGACGGGTCGCACCTACGCCTCGGTCGGGATCCAGGTGCTGATGTGCCTGATCGTCCTGGCCGCCTCGCTGCGCCGCTCGCGGCTCGGCGTCGCCGGCACGATGGGGGAGTCGATGTTCGTCGACCTGCGCGACCGCATCCTCCAGCAGGGCGGCATCCCGGACCTGCCTCGCGGCTGGCACCTGGAGTCGGCGCTCCGCTCGGCGGGCGGTACGGCGTTCGCGGGCGACTTCGTCGTGGCCACCCTCGCCTCGCCCACCCGGCTCGAGCTGGCCGTGATCGACGTCTCCGGCAAGGGCGAGGAGGCCGGGACCCGCGCGCTGCTGCTCTCCGGGGCCTTCGGTGGCCTGCTGGGCGCGTTGCCGGCAGACCGGTTCCTCACCGCCGCCAACGACTACCTGCTCCGCCAGGACTGGTCCGAGGGCTTCGCCACCGCGATCCACCTCTCCCTCGACCTGGACGACGGCAGCTTCGAGATCCGCACGGCGGGACACCCGCCGGCGGCCCTGCGCCAGGCCGGCACGGGACGCTGGACGGTGCTGCCCAGCGAGGGTCCGATCCTCGGACTCATGGAGGACGCCGTCTTCCGGGTCGCCGAGGGCAGGCTGGTCCACCACGACGCGCTGCTGCTCTACACCGACGGCATGGTCGAGGAGCCTCGCCTCGACATCGACCTCGGCATCGACCGGATGCTCGGGGAGGCGGAGCACCTGCTCCGCGGCAGCTTCGAGGGCGCCGCCCGGCGGCTCGTGGACGCCCTGGGCTCGCGTGATGACGACCGTGCCATGGTCGTCGTTTCGCGGAGCTGAGGCCGCGGACGGTAGATTTCCACGGTCCTCCGCGCAGGCTCTGTCGTCTGGGGGGAGGGCTGTGCGGATGTAGCTCAATGGTAGAGCCCCAGTCTTCCAAACTGGCTACGCGGGTTCGATTCCCGTCATCCGCTCCAAGCCGGGTTCCCGGTCGTCTCACGGCGACCAGGAGGCCAGTTTGGCGGGGCGTAGCGTAGTGGCTAGCGCGCCTGCTTTGGGAGCAGGAGACCGCAGGTTCGAGTCCTGTCGCCCCGACGAACAGCAGCAGTCCATCAAAGGAGAAGCAGTGAAGAGCGCCGTCGAGACCTTGAGCCCGACCCGGGCCAAGCTGACTGTCGAGGTGCCCTTCGAGGAGCTCAAGCCGAGCCTCGACGCGGCGTACCAGCAGATCGCGAAGCAGATCAACGTCCCCGGCTTCCGCCGCGGCAAGGTTCCGCCGGCGGTCATCGACCGCCAGGTCGGCCGGGACGCGGTCCTCGACCAGGCCATCAACGAGCTGCTCCCGCAGAAGTACCTTGAGGCGCTCCAGAGCAACTCCCTCGAGCCGCTGGCGCAGCCGGAGATCGAGGTCACCAAGCACGGTGAGGAGGGGCTGGAGTTCACCGCCGAGGTGGACGTGAAGCCCGAGATCACGCTGCCGACGTACGCCGGCCTCGAGGCCACGGTCGACGACATCGAGATCACCGACGCCGACGTCGAGGAGCAGGTGCAGGCGCTGCGCGAACGCTTCGCCACCCTGTCCGACGTCGAGCGGCCCGCGGCGGACGGCGACTTCGTGGTCATGGACCTCACCGCCACCCGCGACGGCGAGGTCGTGGACGGCGCCGAGCTGACCGGCATGAGCTACCAGGTCGGCCGCGGCGGCATGATCGACGGCCTCGACGAGGCGCTCGCCGGCCTCACGGCCGGTGAGGAGAAGACCTTCCAGACCGAGCTCGTCGGCGGCGACCTGGTCGGTCAGTCTGTCGACGTCCGGGTCAAGATCGGCCAGGTCCAGGAGCAGGAGCTCCCCGACCTGGACGACGACTTCGCCCAGGAGGCCTCGGAGTTCGACACCGTGGCCGAGCTGAACGACGACGTGCGAGAGCGGCTCGGCCGCGGCAAGAGGCTCGAGCAGGCCGCCGCCGCGCGCGACGCCGTCCTGGAGGCGCTGCTCGAGAAGATGGAGGTGCCGCTTCCCGAGGGCATCGTCACCGACGAGCTCAACTCGCGCCGCGAGTCGATCGAGCAGCAGATCGTCTTCGCCGGCATGACGATGGATGCCTACCTCGAGGAGCAGGGCCAGACCCTGGAGGAGTTCGAGGCCGACCTCGACCGCCGGGTCCGCGACGCCGTCGCGGCGCAGTTCGTGCTCGACGCGATCGCGAAGAAGGAGGAGCTCGGCGTCGACCAGAACGAGCTCACCCAGCTCATGGTCCGCCGGGCCCAGCAGTCCGGCCAGGACCCGCAGGAGTTCGCGAACCACATGTTCGAGCACAACCACATCCCCGAGCTGGTGCAGGAGATCCTGCGCGGCAAGGCGCTGGCCCAGCTCGTCGAGACGGCCACCGTCACCGACGAGTCCGGCAACCCGGTCGAGCTGAAGAACCTGCGACCCGACGGCACCATCGGCGAGCCGGAGGACGAGGCCGAGACCTCGGCGGAGAACGAGTCGGAGGACACGCCCGCCGGCTAGTGCACGGTCGTTCACCGAACGACTAGTGTCCCGCGACATGGCCCAGGTCGCGACTCCCGGTCCCACCGTCCTCGACGCGCTGTCGCTGCTCGCCGAGGTCGGCGACGAGCTGCTGGTCCGCACGGTGCGCGACACCCACCTCGCCGTCCTCGACCGCACCCAGGTGGGTGCGGTCCACCGCGGGATCACGAGCGCCGTCTACCGCGGCCTGACCGGCGGGCTGGGCGGAGCGGGCCGGGCCCTCGACCGGGTCGCGGCGACCGGCGTGGGACCCCGGCTGGAGGCCAACCCGCGTGGCCGGTTCGTGAGCTCCGCCGTGAACGGGCTGATCGGCGACCGGCTGCTCCGCGAGCGGCCGCAGCTGGCCATCCCGATGGCAGTGCGACGGCACGGCGCCGACGTGGAGCTCGAGCAGGCGGCACTCGTCGAGGCGTTCCCGGACGCGACCGGGCAGCTGGTGTTCTTCCTGCACGGTCTGTGCGAGAACGAGTCCTACTTCAACCGGGGCCGCGACCGCATGGGCACGACGTACGCCGCCATGCTGGCCGAGCGCGGCTGGTCACCGTTGATGCTGCGTGCGAACACCGGGCTGCCGCTGCGCGAGAACGGCGCCGCGCTGGCCGGGCTGGTGCAGCGGCTGGTCGACGAGTGGCCGGTCGAGGTCACCCGGATCGCCCTGGTGGGCCACTCCCTCGGCGGCCTCGTGATGCGCGCCGCCGGCGCGGTGGTGAGCGACGTCGACGCGCCGTGGGCCGGGCTCGTGACCGACGTGGTCACGCTCGGCACCCCACACCTGGGCGCGCCGATCGCGTGGGGGATCGGCCACGGCAGCCGGGGGCTGGGCCGGCTCCCGGAGACCGCGGCGTTCGGCCGGATCCTCGACTGGCGCTCGCGCGGCGTCCACGACCTGGTGGCGGGGCTGGCCGAGGACGTGCCGCCCCTGCCGCACGCGCGCTACCACCTGGTGGCCGCGACGCTGACCCGCAGCGAGCGGCACCCGGTCGGCCACGTGGTGGGTGACCTGCTGGTCCGGCCGCGGTCGGCGTACGGGCGGGACCGGCAGCGGACCCTGTTCCCCGACGCGGACGTGCTGCACGTGGGTCGGACGGACCACTTCGGACTGCTCAACCACCCCGACGTGCACACAGCGCTGAAGCGCTGGCTGGCCTGATCGTCAGCAGACGGCGTACTCCTGCGCGATCGCCGCGTCCATCGCGTCCTCGTAGTGCTTGATCTTGGTCTTGATGTGGCGGACCTTGTTCTTCGCGTGCTGGAACTGCGCCGCCGTGCCGTGGCTGTGTGCGCGGTGCAGCTGCTTCTTGGCCCTGACCAGTTTCTGCTGCTGCACGAAGAACTTGGCCTGGGCGACCTGGTAGGCCTCGCCGGCCTGCTCGCAGGGGACGTTTCGAATGGTCCAGATCCGCTGCGCGGGCGTCGCGTCGGGGACCCCGGCCACCACGGCGCGTACCTTGAACAGGTGCCCGTTCGGCGGGAGGTCGTAGGTCGCCGGGCTGGTGCAGGCGGCGAACGGCGAGTTGTCGACCGAGCATTCGAAGGTGGCGCCGCCCTGGTCGGAGGTGAAGGTGTAGCTCACCGGCCCGGGCAGCAGCACGGCACCGTTCGCGGGGCCGGAAGTGATCGTGGTCTCGGGCGCCACGGCAAATGCCGGAGTGGCGCCGAGTCCGACGCAGAGCGCCACGGAGACGAACGCCACGGCAGCGGAGCGGACGGTGAGGCGGAGCATGTCGCGAACCCCCATATTCTGACGACCGAACGCCGGCAGCCTAGCGCCCGGGCCGCGCCTCGCTGCCAGACTGTGTGGCGTGAAAGCCGCCCCTAACGCCGCAGCCGAGCGCGAGCTCCGGGCCGAGACCACGATCGATGCGCCGCCGGAGCTGGTGTGGGAGGTGCTCCGCGACGTACGCCGGATGCCCGACCTCTCACCCGAGCTGGTCCGGATGATCCCGCTCAAGAAGGGTGGGCTCCGGCCCGGCCAGTGGTACCTCGGCTTCAACCGGCGCAAGGCCGTGGTCTGGCCGACCCGCAGCGTGGTGTCGGACGTGGACCCGGGCCGGATGGTCGCCTGGGACACGAGGTCGAGCGGGGCGCGCTGGATCTGGGAGCTCACGCCTGAGGGAACCGGCACCAAGGTGGTGCATCGGCGACCGGTGCCGCTGGGGCTGACGCCGCTCAGCAACGCCTTCGCGACGGCCTTCCTGGGCGGCACCAGCGGACACGCCGACGAGCTCGAGGAGGGCATGGCCCGTTCGGTCGCCCGCCTCAAGCAGGCGGTGGAGGGCCGCGGGGGTCGCTGACCGGAGGCTTCATCTGCCCTGAGCGAACATCGCGCCACACGCCGTGGAACTGCCCCTCGCCCCGGCTATGGTCAACGACGTGACTGCTCAGACTCATGGCCCGTCGGCCGGCGGCGGTGCCGGGATCGCCGTCCTCGACGACCACATCTACCAGCGGCTGCTCCGCGAGCGCATCATCTTCCTCGGCTCCGAGGTCCGCGACCAGAACGCCAACGCGATCTGTGCCCAGCTGCTGCTGCTCTCGGCCGAGGACCCCGAGACCGACATCTTCCTGCACATCAACAGCCCCGGCGGCTCGGTCGACGCCGGCATGGCGATCTACGACACGAT
>JAWWPK010000147.1:0-3158 GCA_033854925.1 Nocardioidaceae bacterium
CTGATCGTGTTCACCCACACCGAGATCGACGAGGCCTTCGAGGGGCACGGCGTGGGCTCGGCCCTGGCCAGGGGTGCGCTGGACGCCGTACGCACGGACGGGCGTCGCAAGGTGGTCGCGAGGTGCCCGTTCATCAAGGGCTGGATGGACCGGCACCCGGACTACCAGGACCTCCTGGAGTAGCCGAGTCTCTCCACAGGCCAGTGCACAGGGCGGCCGCTTCTGTGCAGGGCAGCGGCACGGATGCCACCGCCTCTCCACAGATTTCGAATGGTCTTGGGGGTATCCCTCGTTCCCCTTGTCCGGGTTCGAGAGCCGGACCTAGAGTCCGGGCGCGTCGTCGCAAAGTCGCCGTGTCGACAAATTAGGTTGCTTGGTGACAGCACAGCACAGCCCAGGGCGGAGGGATCTTCGATGACTGATCGCGGGCACCGGTTCGGAGCACGGTTCGGACGTGGATCGACAGCACCGGAGATGCCTCCGATGGTCTCGATGCCGTCTCCCGCTCCCGATCCCCATCCGACCGAACCGAGTGCCGCCATGTCCGTCCCTTCCCCAGTGACCTCCCCAGTGACTTCCCAACCGACAGAGTCCCCAGTGACAGAAGCCCCAGTGACCGAGTCCCCAGTGACAGAGTCCCCCGTGACCGAGCCCCTGCCCTTCGAGCGCCGCGAGCCCGATCCAGAGCCGCCGGTGGTCCCGGCCACGATCGGTGCGATCGGCCCCACCGGCCGCCCGACGCCGGTGATCCCGGAGCCGGTGCCGCTCGCCACCCACGGCAACGCCCGGGTCGTCTCGATGTGCAACCAGAAGGGCGGGGTCGGCAAGACCACGACCACGATCAACCTCGGGGCGTCCCTGGCCGAGTTCGGCCGCAAGGTGCTGCTCGTCGACTTCGACCCGCAGGGGTCGCTGTCGGTCGGGCTGGGGCTGAACCCGCACGAGATGGACCTGACCATCTACAACCTGCTGATGCAGCCGGACGTGACGCTGCGCGAGGTCGTGGTGCCGTCCGGCGTACCGGGCATGGACCTGCTCCCCTCCAACATCGACCTGTCCGCCGCCGAGGTGCAGCTGGTCCACGAGGTCGGCCGCGAGCAGACCCTGATGCGGGTGCTCGCGCCGGCGCTGCCGGACTACGACGTCATCCTCATCGACTGCCAGCCCTCGCTCGGCCTGCTCACCGTCAACGCGCTGACCGCGTCCGACGGCGTGATCGTGCCGCTCGAGTGCGAGTACTTCGCGCTGCGCGGCGTCGCGCTGCTCAAGGGCACGATCGACAAGGTCAAGGAACGGCTCAACCCCCGGCTGCACATCGACGGGGTGCTCGGCACCATGTTCGACGGCCGCACGCTGCACAGCCGCGAGGTCATGCAGCGGCTGGTCCAGGCCTGGGGCGACACGGTCTTCCACACGGTGATCCGCCGGACCGTGAAGTTCTCCGACTCCACCGTGGCCGGCGAGCCGATCACGACGTACGCCAGCTCCTCTGCCGGTGCTGACGCCTACCGCCAGCTCGCCAAGGAGGTGCTCAGCAGATGGCCCGACGAGTGAGCCTGCCGTCCGCCGACGACCTGTTCCGGGCCACCGAGGAGGAGAAGACCGCCAGGGCGCGCGGTGCGGGCACGCGCGGGCCGGTCCACGCGGTGCCCGACCAGCCGGAGCCCGACGCCCCGCGCCTGCCCAGCGGCCGGGTCAAGCACGACGAGAAGATGACGGTCTACGTCACCGCCCAGGAGCTGCTGGACCTCGAGCACGCCCGGCTGGCGCTGCGCGCCGAGCACGGCCTCGCCGTCGATCGCGGCCGCCTGGTGCGTGAGGCGCTGCACCTCGTCCTCGCCGACTTCGAGCAGAACGGCGAGACGAGCGCGCTGGTCCGCCGGCTTTCCGAGGAATGACAACTCTGGCCGAGCTTGAGCCCGTCGAGGCTGCGGAGACCGCCGGCTTCGAGGTGCGGCTCGACAACTTCGAGGGCCCCTTCGACCTGCTGCTCAGCCTGATCTCGAAGCACAAGCTCGACATCACCGAGGTGGCGCTCTCCGAGGTCACCAACGAGTTCATCGCCCACGTCAAGGCGGCCGGCACCCCCGAGCACCCAGCCCAGTGGGACCTCGACCAGACATCGTCGTTCCTGCTGGTCGCGGCCACCCTGCTCGACCTCAAGGCGGCCCGGCTGTTGCCGCAGGGCGACGTCGAGGACGAGGAGGACCTCGCGCTGCTCGAGGCCCGGGACCTGCTGTTTGCCAGGCTGCTCCAGTACCGCGCGTTCAAGGGGATCGCGGGGGTGCTCGCGGAGCGGTTGGCCGGGGAGTCGAAGCGGCATCCGCGGGTGGTCGGGCTGGAGGACCGGTTCGCGAACCTGCTGCCCGAGGTGCTGATCGGCATCGGTCTCGACCAGTTCGCCGCGCTCGCTGCGAAGGCGCTGGAGCCCAGGGCGATCGAGGAGCTCTCGCTGCAGCACCTGCACGTGACCCGCGTCAGCGTGCGCGAGCAGGCCGCGATCGTGGTCGAGCGGCTGCGCCGGCAGGGCGCGATGACGTTCCGCGCGCTGTGCGGCGACTCGCCGGACACGATGACCACGGTGGCGAGGTTCCTCTCGCTGCTCGAGCTGTTCCGCGAGGGCGCGGTCGGTTTCGACCAGGTGACCCCGCTCGGCGAGCTGACGATCCGGTGGACCGGTGCCGACGACGCGGACGTCGAGGACCTGGTGACCGACGAGTTCGACGGCGCCCCGCCGGAGGCTCCCGAACCTGAGCCCCAGGCCGTTGCCGAGACCACGGAGGCAGAATGACGACCGTGACCGAGAGCCAGACCGACGAGACCCTCGTCGACGTACCCCTCGCGCCGCTGCGGGGCTCGCTGGAGGCGGTGCTGATGGTCGCCGACCAGCCGCTCGACGCCGTGTCGCTGGCCACCGCGGTCGGCTACCCGGTCACGGCGGTGGTCTCCGAGCTGCAGCTGCTCGCCGAGGAGTACACCGAGCAGGGCCGTGGCTTCGAGCTGCGCAACGTGGCGGGCGGCTGGCGCTACTACACGCGCGAGGAGTACGCCGCGGTGGTCGAGGCGCTCGTGCTCGAGGGCCAGCAGGCCCGGCTCACCCAGGCCGCCCTGGAGACGCTCGCCGTGGTCGCCTACAAGCAGCCGGTCTCACGAGCACG
>JAWWPK010000148.1:0-9216 GCA_033854925.1 Nocardioidaceae bacterium
AACCCGGCCGACCGGTCGGCCTGTGGACGACGGCTGGCGGGTCGTCAGGCGGCGGCGCCGCACAGAGCAGCGGGGCGACGCAGACCCCCAGCATCCCGGGCCCGACGTGCGCGCCGAGCACCGCGCCCAGCTCCGCGCAGCCGACCTCCCGGCCCTCGAGGTTGCCCGCGAGCCGCGCCGCCAGCTTCTCCTGCAGCTGCCCGGCCCGCTCGGGGCTGGCGAGGTGCGCCACCGTGACGTCGACCGGGTCCGAGCCGGCGGCCTGCACGGCCAGCTCCTCCAGCCGCGCCAGGGCGCGTCCCGACGTCCGCACCCGCTCCAGGGACGCGACCCGGCCCTCGGAGATCTCCAGCAGCGGCTTCACGGCAAGCGCACCGCCGACCAGCGCGGCCGCGGCGCCTATCCTGCCCCCGCGGCGGAGGTACTCGAGAGTGTCCACGTAGAACAGGGAGCGACACCGCGACGCGCGTTCGCGTGCGGCCTCGGCAGCGTCGGCGGCGGAACCTCCCGCGTCCACGACGTCGGCGGCCGACAGCGCGGCGTACCCCGTCGCCGCCCCGACCTGCCGGCTGTCCACCGGTACGACGGGCACCGGGGACTCGCGGGCGGCGAGCTGTGCCGACTCGAAGGTCCCGCTCATCTCCGCGGACAGGTGGACGGAGACGATCTCCGTGGCACCTCTGCGCGCACACTCCTGGTAGACCTCGAGCAACGCCGCCGGCGTCGGCCGTGAGGTGCTCACCGGCCGGAACTCCTTGAGCGCCATCGCCACCAGCTCGGGGGTCGCGCCCTCGGACCCCTCGTCGTAGACGTCGGCGCCGATCACGACCTGCAGCGGCACCACCACGATGCCGCGCTTGTCGGCCAGCTCCGGGAGAAGGCTGGCCGTCGAGTCGGTGACCACGACGACCGGCATGGACGCGAGGTTAATGCCTGGGACCAGTCGGTCAGGAGTCGAGCACCTCGAGCAGCTTCTTGGCCCAGCCCTCCGGGTCGCCACCAGGCTGCCCGTGCTCACCCGCGAGGAAGCCGCCGTGGTTGCTCGGGAACTCCACCGAGTCCTCACCGAGCAGCGCCGCCACCGACTTCCCGCCCCGGCAGGCCAGCTGCTCGCCGGACTCGGCGCCGTGCGCGTGCACCAGCCGGTCGCCGTACGCCCGCAGCGCCTCGACGTCGACCTCGTACTCGTTGCAGGACGGCATGTTGCGCATGAGCGGGTTCGTGCGGTCACCGTCGTCCTCGGCCGACATGCCGAACATCGCCGGGTCGGGATCGGGCTGCTTGAGGTAGTCCGGGGTGAGCACGCCGTCGTACATGACCAGGGCGATGAACTTCGCCATCGCCGGGCCGTTGCCCTGGGTCCGGTAGGTCTCCTTCATGTCGCGCAGCACAGCAAGCGCGACCTCCTTGTCAGGGAGGTACGCCGCGGTGGGGGCCTCGTGGGCCACCGCCCGGTGGATGTCCTCAGGATGCACGGCGGCCAGTGCCAGCAGGTTCACCGCGCCTCCGCTGGTGCCCATGCAGTCCACCGGACCGACGCCCAGCGCCTCGATCACCCGGTGCAGGTCCTCGGCGTGCCGCGGCGGCGGGAGCTCGTCGGTGCCCTTCGGGTTGCGCGCGGTGCCACGCGGGTCGTAGGTGACGACCGGCCGGTCCGGGACCAGGTCGGCGAGCGTTCCGAAGTAGCTCGCCTCCATCGGCGAGCCGAACAGGAACAGCGGGCGGCCCGAGGCGAGGTCACCGCGGACGTCGTAGGTGATGAGGTCGGCGCCCTCGCCGATGGTGAAGGTCTCTGCGTTGGTCATGCCGCTCAGACTCCCAGCGCCGGCAGGACTCATCGCGGGGCCTCAGACGACGACGTTGACCAGCGAGGGCTCGCGCACGATCACCCGGCGTACCTCGCGCCCCTCGATCGCACGGGTGACGGCCGGGTCGGCCAGCGCCAGCGCCTCCAGGTCGGACGCCGCGATGTCGGGGCTGACCTCCAGCCGCGCCCGCACCTTGCCCTGCACCTGGACGACCGCCGTGACGGAGGACTCGACCAGCAGCGCCTCGTCGACCGCCGGCCAGCCGGCGCGCGCCACCGTGGGCTCGTGGCCCAGCCGGGCCCACATCTCCTCGGCGGTGTACGGCGCCACCAGGGACAGCATGATCGCGACCGCCTCCGCGGCCTCACGGACCGCCGGGTCGGCCGGGCCGCAGCCGCTGTCGATCGCCTTCCGGGTGGCGTTCACCAGCTCCATCACGCGGGCGATCATCACGTTGAAACGGAAGTTGTCGATCAGCTCGCCCGCCTCGTGCACGGCCCTCGCGGTGGCCCGTCGCAGCTCGACGTCACCGGAACCGGCGTCCACGCCCACGGCGGAGGTCACGTCGCCGCTCAGCCGCCACGCCCGCTGCAGGAACCGCAGCGAGCCGCCCGGCGACATGTCCGCCCAGTCGATGTCGTCCTCCGGCGGGCCGGCGAAGACCAGCGTCAGCCGCACCGCGTCGACGCCGAACTCGTCCAGCTGCTTGCCCAGGTCGACGCCGTTGCCCATCGACTTGGACATCTTCTTGCCCTCGTTGATGACCTGGCCCTGGTTCAGCTGAGCGGAGAACGGCTCGACGAAGTCGACCATTCCCATGTCGTGCAGCACCTTGGTGAAGAACCGCGCGTACAGCAGGTGCAGCACCGCGTGCTCGACGCCGCCGACGTAGATGTCGGCCGGCGACCACGCGCGCACGGCGGCCTCGTCGAACGGTCCCTCGGTGTAGTGCGGGGAGCAGTAGCGCAGGAAGTACCACGACGAGTCGACGAAGGTGTCCATCGTGTCGCTGTCCCGCGTGGCCGGGCCTCCGCAGGTCGGGCACTCGACGTTGACCCAGTCCGACGCGGCGGCCAGCGGCGAGACGCCCTTCGGCTTCAGGTCGGCACCCCGCAGGTCCGGCAGCACCACCGGCAGCTGGTCGTAGGGAACCGGCACCTCGCCGTCCTTCTCGCAGTGCACGATGGGGATCGGGCAGCCCCAGTAGCGCTGCCGGCTCAGCAGCCAGTCACGCAGCCGGTAGTTGACCGCGCCCTTGCCCAGGCCGCGCTCCTCCAGCCACGCGGTGATCGCGCGCTTCGCCTCGACGACGCCCATCCCGTCGAGGGAGACCTCGTCGTTGGCGGAGTTGATCGCGGGGCCCTCGCCGTTGTAAGCCTCGCCCTCCCAGCCGTCGGGAGGCTGGACGGTGGGCACGATCGGCAGGTCGAACTTCTTCGCGAACTCCCAGTCGCGCTGATCCCCCGACGGGACCGCCATGATCGCCCCGGTGCCGTACTCGGCCAGCACGTAGTCGGCCGCCCAGACCGGGATCCGCTCGCCGTTGGCCGGGTTGACCGCGTACACGCCCAGGAACGCGCCGGTCTTCGGCCGCTCGGTCGACATCCGATCGATCTCGGACTCCTTGCGGACCTGCTCCAGGTAGGCGTCGTACGCCGGCCGCTGCTCGTCGGTGACCAGCTCGGCCGCCAGCCGGGCATCGGGAGCCACGACCATGAACGTCGCGCCGAACAGCGTGTCCTGACGGGTCGTGTAGACCGTCATCGGCTCCTCGCGGCCCTCGACCGCGAAGTCCACGTGGGCACCCTCGGAGCGGCCGATCCAGTTGCGCTGGGCGTTCAGCACCCGGTCCGGCCAGGTGCTCTCCAACGGCGCCATGTCGTCCAGCAGCCGCTGGGCGTAGTCGGTGATCTTGAAGTACCACTGGGTCAGCTCGCGCTTGGTCACCTCGGCGCCGCAGCGCTCGCAGCGGCCGTCGACGACCTGCTCGTTGGCCAGCACGGTCTGGTCGTTGGGGCACCAGTTGACCGGGCTGTTCTTGCGGTAGGCCAGCCCGCGCTCCCGGAACTTCAGGAACAGCCACTGGGTCCACGTGTAGTACTCGGGGTCGCTGGTGTTGAACCGGCGCGACCAGTCGAAGCTGATCGCGTAGTTGCGGAACGACTCGTACTGGGTCTCGATGTTGGCGTAGGTGTAGGTCGCCGGGTGCTCGTTGTTGCGGATCGCGGCGTTCTCCGCGGGCAGGCCGAAGGAGTCCCAACCCATCGGGTTCAGGACGTCGTGGACGCGCTGCCACCAGTAGCGCGCTATCACGTCGTGCAGCGCCATCACCTCGGCGTGGCCCATGTGCAGGTCACCGCTGGGATAGGGGAACATCGTCAGCGCGTAGCGCTTCTCGGCGTCCTCCCCGTTCTCCTGAGGAGCAGCGCTGCCGGCGCGGAAGACGTCCAGCCCGTCCCACACCTGCCGCCACTTCTGCTGCACGGCGTGGACGTCGTAGGACGCCTGCTCCTGCTCGTTGGTCTCCATCGGGTTCCTCGCTCAAGAGAATCTGCTCTGGGGCACAAAAAAGCCCCTCATGGCAGAGGGGCGGCCGCGTCGACGTGGGTGCGTCGTCGGCGCGGCTAGGTAAGGAGCAGGGTCCTGCGCATGTGACAAGACTACCGGACCGAGTCCACCGAGTTGTCCACTGACTCGGTCGCCCGACGGGGCAGCGGGCCGAGGGTCATCGGCATCAGGCCGTGCACCTGCGCGACGAGCGTCGGCAGCGCGGCGGGGCTGCCGGTGATGTGGCCGAGCAGCCCGGCCTGGAACAGCCCGTCGAGAACGCCGTAGGCGGAGGCGGGGTCCATCGCGACCTCGCGGTCGGCCAGCTCGGAGTAGCGGGTGACGATCCGCCAGATCATGTCCTGGAGGGCGCCGTCGATCACCAGCACGGTCTCCCGGAGCCGCTCGTCGAACATGCTCTCGACGCGCAGGTCGTACCAGAGCCGGTGCATCGGCGCCTCGTCGACGATGGTCTCGACCAGCTTGGCGGCGAAGCCGTCGAGCAGCTCCTGAGCCGTGGTGGACTGCTCGACCACCTCGTCGTAGCGGTGGATGCACCGCATCTTGTAGTAGGTGATGCTGTAGGAGACGAGCTCGAGCTTGTCGGCGAAGTAGTAGTGCAGGACCCCGTGGCTGAACGGTGAGTTGCTCGCGATGTCGCGAAGGCTGGTCCGGGCGTAGCCGAGCTCACCGAGCGTGAGCAGCGCGGACTCGGCGAGCTGGTTGCGCCGCTCGTCGAACCTGTCGACCGGTGATCGCCGGGCGCGCGAGGATGGGATCACCAGAGCATTTTGACATGCGTCCAGACGATTGTGGACATCCGTCAAGAGAATCCTTGACAACCGTCCAGATCGGCGGCACGGTTGGAGTACCCGGACCGACGGTGGGAGTGGGGACGCGCGCACCACCCCCCGGTGTCCCTTCTCCCATTCGTCCTTCCGTGGTCCGCGGTGTCACGTCGCGCGCCAGTGGCTCGCGTGGTCCACCACGCCGACACTGATCGAGTACTCCTCGTAGTAGTCGCGTACGCCGGCGCGTTGCGCCTCGCGGTGCTCTGGGTGGCGTCCCCACGCCTCGTGGGAGGCTCGGTCCGCGAACGTCACCAGGGTGACCCGCTCGCCGTCCTCGGCGGTGAACGCCTTGTGCTCGACGTAGCCGGGCATCTCGCGCGCCAGCGCGCTCATCCGGTCGGCGTGCTCGGGGTAGGCAGCGGCGTCCGGGCGCAGCCGGTTGCGGAAGACGGTGACGACCTGGCCGGGCTCGGGGCTCATGGGGCCAGTCTCGCGCGCCCTCTACGATCGCGGCATGGCCGACCGACCCGTCCTCGACCGATTCCGACTCGACGGCAAGGTCGCCGTCGTCACCGGCGCCTCGAGCGGGCTGGGCGTCGCGTTCGCGCAGGCGCTCGCCGAGGCCGGTGCCGACTTGGCGCTGGGTGCGCGCCGTGTGGACCGGCTGGCCGACACGGCGGCGCTGGTCGAGCGCACCGGCCGCACGGCGCTGACCCACGGCACCGATGTGTCCGACCCGCAGTCGTGCACCGACCTGGTCGCCCTGGCGATGGAGGAGTTCGGGCACGTGGACGTGCTGGTCAACAACGCCGGGATCGGTACGGCGGTGCCCGCCACCCGCGAGACTCCGGAGCAGTTCCGGCAGGTCATCGATGTCAACCTCAACGGCTGCTACTGGATGGCCCAGGCCTGCGGCCGGGTGATGCAGCCCGGCTCGAGCATCATCAACATCAGCTCGGTGCTGGGGCTGACCACGGGCGGGCTGCCGCAGGCGGCGTACTCCGCGTCGAAGGCGGCACTGATCGGGCTGACCCGCGACCTGGCCCAGCAGTGGACCGGTCGCAAGGGCATCCGGGTCAACGCGATCGCGCCCGGCTTCTTCGAGTCCGAGATGACCGAGCAGTACCCGCCCGGCTACCTCGACGGGCAGCTGACCCGGATCCCGACCGGCCGCAAGGGCGACCCGGCCGAGCTGGCCGCCGCAGTCGTGTTCTTCGCCTCCGACGCCGCGGCCTACATCACCGGGCAGACCCTGGCGGTCGACGGAGGCATGACGATCACCTAGCCAGGGGCTTTCCGGGGCTGGACGCCCTAGTGTTCTGACGTGGGCGGACCACGCTGTCTGGTCATCGGCGCCGGCTTCGGGGGGCTGGGCGCCGCCCGGGCGCTGCGCCAGCAGGGGATCGAGGACATCACGGTCCTCGAGCGTGCCGACGCGGTCGGCGGCGTCTGGCGCGACAACACCTACCCCGGCGCGGCCTGCGACGTCCCGTCGCCGCTCTACTCCTGGTCGTGGTCGCTGAACCCGAGGTGGAGCCACCGCTACTCCGAGCAGGCCGAGATCCTGGGCTACCTGGAGCGGGCCGCGGGCGACGCCGGGCTGCTCGACCTGGTGCGCACGGGTCAGCAGGTGGGCTCTGCGACGTACGACGACGACACGGCGAGCTGGAAGGTGGTGACCACCGACGGCACGGCCTACGACGCCGACGTCGTGATCTCCGCGGTCGGCCAGCTGTCCGACCCGGCGATCCCGGACCTGCCCGGACGCGAGTCCTTCGCGGGACCGGCGTTCCACTCGGCGCGATGGCGCCACGACGTGCCGCTCGAGGGCACCCGGGTCGCCGTCATCGGGACCGGCGCCAGCGCGATCCAGTTCGTGCCGGCCATCGTCGACCGGGTCGGCTCTCTGACGGTCTTCCAGCGCTCGGCGCCGTACGTCGTGCCGAAGCCGGACACGGAGTACCGCGCGTTCCACCACCGGCTCTTCGACCGGTTCCCCTCGGTGATGCGCGGCGAGCGCGGCGCGACGTTCCACCTCACCGAGCTGCTCAACCGGGCCCTCGGCGGCGACTGGTTGATGTCGAAGCCGTTCCTGGCGACCATGCGGCAGGCCTGGCGCGCGCAGCTGCGGCTCCAGGTCAAGGACCCCGCGCTGCGCAGGAAGCTCGAGCCGCACTACCCGATCGGCTGCAAGCGCATCCTGTTCAGCAACGACTGGTACCCCGCCCTCGACCGTGACCACGTCGACGTCGTCACGGGCCGCGTCGCCTCGATCGAGCCGACCGCTGTCGTGACCGCCGACGGGACCCGGCACGAGGCGGACGTGCTGATCTGGGGCACCGGCTTCTCGGCGACCGACTTCCTCAAGACCATCCGGGTCACGGGTCGCGACGGTGTCGAGCTGCACGACGTCTGGCGCGACGGCGCCACGGCGTACCTCGGCATCGGCGTGCCCGGCTTCCCCAACCTGTTTTGCGTCTACGGCCCCAACACCAACCTCGGCGGCAGCTCGATCATCGGGATGATGGAGGCCCAGGCGGGCTGGATCGCCCAGGTCGTCCGCCGGCTCGCCGACAGCGGCCGCCGGGCCGTCGAGGTACGCCGCGACGCGGCCGAGCGGTTCGACCGCGAGATGCAGGACCGGCTCGGCGACAGCGTCTGGGCCGGCTGCGACAACTGGTACCAGGACGGCGGGCGGATCACCACGAACTGGCCGGGCCTGGTCGGCGAGTACAAGGAACGGCTGGCGTCGGTCGCCTGGGCGGACCTGACCTGACCGTTTGGTCAGTCCTGGTTGCGAACGGCGTGCACGGTCGGGCTCGATCCGCCCTTGCAGCCCGGCTGACCTTGGGGCCACCTCGACCACGTGACCCGAAGTGGCTATTGCCACCGATGAGTTCGGGTCCTTGCTCAAGTCTCACCACGCATGACCTTCGTGCTCGTGCCGGGTGCCGGCGGCGAGGGCTGGTACTGGCACCGCGTCGCTCCGTTGCTCGAGTCCGCGGGCCACCGCGCCATTGCCGTCGACCTGCCGACCGCCGACGTGGACGCCGGGCTGGCGGCGTACGCCGACGCGATCGTGGCGGCGGCGGGCGACGCCGCAGACGTGACCCTCGTGGCGCAGTCGATGGGCGGGTTCTCGGCAGCACTGACCGTCGGCCGGCTCGACGTACGCCGGATCGTCCTCGTCAACGCGATGGTGCCGAAGCCCGGGGAGACCGCGGGCGAGTGGTGGGACGCGGTGGGGCAGCCGGCCGCGCGCCGGGACCACGAGCGCGCGGCGGGCCGCGACCCGGACGCGCCGTTCGACGTGGTCGAGGGCTTCTTCCACGACGTGCCGTCCGAGGTGACCGCCGAGGCGATGCGCCGGGGCGAGCCGGCGCAGGCCGACCGGCCGTTCGGGGAGCCGTGGCCGCTGACGGCGTGGCCGGACGTGCCGACGTCGGCAATCGTCGGCCGCCACGACCGGCTCTTCCCTGAGGCTCTGCAACGCAGGGTGCTCGCGGACCGGCTCGGGATCGAGCCCACCGTCATCAACGGCGGGCACCTGTTGGCGCTGTCCAACCCCAAGGGGCTCGCCGCGGCGGTGCTCGAAAGGAGCGCGAATGACCATGTCAACGGCTGAGCAGGCATGGTCGGCCGTCTGATCGTCAGGTGTCCGCGGGTGGGGTCAGGGCCTCGACGAGACGTCCCAGTGCAGTGGGGTCGGAGGTGGCGTGCGCAGGGACGAGCGCGGTGGTGCAGCTGCCGCCGATAACGAGCAGTCGCTCCCCCGGGACCATCAGCGCGTGAGCGGTGTCGGCGAGCGCGCGGAGCGCGTCGACCTCCTCATCGAGATTCTGCGCCTGGGATAGCCGAGCACGTTGATCGTCGCCATGCTCGCTCCTTCTGAGGTCGGCGATGAGACTGCGTCAGAACGGGTCAGCGGTCGAGGTGTAAGTGTGCCCGGTGGGTGTGGTGGTCTCGACCGTGTGGCGAGGGCCGGGGACGGTGCGGGCACTCCAGCCGTCTGCTTCCTTGGCGTAGTTGCAGAGCTCGCACAGACCTTGGCCGTTGTCGGCGGTGGTGGG
>JAWWPK010000149.1:0-2607 GCA_033854925.1 Nocardioidaceae bacterium
GCCGGACAGCGTGGCCACGCCGTCGCCGGCCCGGTCGGCGAGTCCCACGACCTCCAGGGCATCGGTGATGGCGGCGCGGTCGGCGCGTGACAGCGGCCGGAACAGCCTGCGGTGGGTGAGCCGTCCGGAGGCGACCAGCTCCCACACGGAGGCGGGTACGCCGGAGGTCGCCCCGCCGCGCTGGGGCACGAAGCCGATCCGCGACCAGTCCTGGAACCGTTCGATCGGGATGCCGAACAGCGTCAGGTGGCCACTGGCCAGCGGCCGGAGGCCGATCAGCGCCCGCACCAGCGTCGACTTGCCGGAGCCGTTGGCGCCCATCAGGGCGAGGAACTGCCCGGCCGGCACCTCGAGGTCGATGCCTCGCAGCACCGGCCTGCCGGCGATGGCGACGCTGCCGCCGACGAGCTGGACCGGGAGCTCCGCCGAGGTGGTGGTCACGGGCATCCGTTCGCTTCTCTCAGGGCCGCGAGGTTGTCGCGCATCAGGGACAGGTAGTCATCATCGGCCGTCTCCGAGCTGAGCCCCTCGATCGGGTCGAGGATCCGGGTGGAGACGCCCATGTCGTCGGCGAGGCTCTGGGCCAGCTTCGGGCTGACCAGGCGCTCGCCGAAGACGGTGGTGATGCCGTCCGTCTTGATGAGCTGCTGCAGCCGGGCCAGGTCGGCCGGGGTCGGCTCCGCTTCTGGGGAGAGCCCGGAGATCGGCTCGATGAACAGTCCGTAGCGGCCCAGGTAGCCGAAGGCGTTGTGCGAGACGACGATGGTGTCTCGGGTGCAGCCCTGCAGCCCGGCGGCGTACTCATGATCGAGCGCAGTGAGCTCGTCGTCGAGCTCGGCCGCGTTGGCGCGGAAGTCGGGTGCGTGCTCCGGGTCGGCCTTCCCCAGCGCATCGGCCACGGCGTCCACGACCTTCGCCAGCTTGAGCGGGTCCTGCCAGAAGTGCGGGTCCAGGTCGCCCAGGTCGGACGGCTCCGCGCCGGCGGGGGAGTCGTGCTGGACATCGTCGTGCCCGTCGTGCGAGATCGGCTCGAGTCCGGCCACCGAGCCGGCATCCACGGTCGGCACGCCGTTCGCCTGGTCGACGGCCGCGTCGACCGCCGCCTGCAGCCCCTTCTCGTACACGACCAGGTCCGCGGTCGTGACCGCGGCGGTCTGCGCGACGGACAGCTCGAGGTCGTGCGGCTCCGACCCGGGCTTGGTCAGGTCCACGACGTGGGCGTGGTCGCCGGCCACCCGTTGGGTCACGAACTGGAGCGGGTAGAACGCGGTGACGACCTGGAGCCCGTCGCCGCTGCCCGGGGCCTCGTTCGAGAACGCTGCGCAGCCAGACGTCGCCGCCAGCAGCAGGGCAGCGGGGGCGAGCAGGAATCGCATGAGAACGATTCTCAGTGATAGTGAGAATCATTGTCAACTTGTCTACCCCCGCGAGTTTCGGCACCCAGTCGGTGGCGACGCTCGCTGGCGCTCGCTGCACTCGCTCGACGCAGTCGCCACGGCCCGGGGCCGAAGCTCGCCGGGGTAGACAACACCGTGGCCAGCATGTCCCGCGCTGGCAAGCCACGACTCAGCGCGTCCGGCAACGACAAGCCACGGCGAATCCGACGCACGTCGAGCTCGCCGAGAGCTTCGTACGCCGCGCCGAGGTCGCTGGCTTCACCGGCATCGTCGTCACCCTCGACACCTGGTCCCTCGGCTACCGGCCGCGCGACCTCCAGCACGCGACCTTCCCGCAGCTGCGCGGCTACTGCCTGGCCAACTACTTCTCCGACCCGGTCTTCCGTTCGAAGCTCGCGGCGCCGCCCGAGGAGGACCCGGGCCGCAGCCGTCCAGGGGCGCTGACGTTCGGGAACCCGAGCCTGACCTGGGACGACCTGACGTGGCTGCGTGGGCTGACCGAGCTGCCATTGCTGCTCAAGGGGATCTGCCATCCCGACGACGTCCGCCGAGCGAAGGACGCCGGCGTCGACGGGATCCACTGCTCCAACCACGGCGGCCGGCAGGCGGCCAGCGCCCCGGCGCTCGACCTGCTGCCCGCGGTGGTCGACGCCGCCGAGGGGCTCCCGGTGCTCTTCGACTCCGGAGTGCGCTCGGGTGTCGACGTGGTCAAGGCGCTCGCGCTGGGCGCGACGGCAGTGGGCATCGGCCGGCCCTACGGGTACGGCGCGGTGCTGGGCGGGACGGCCGGTGTCGAGTTCGTTCTGTCCTGCCTGTTGGCCAGGCGGACCTGACCATGGGGCTCAACGGCTGTGCGAGCGTGGCCGAGCTGACCCGGGAGGTCCTGGTGCGGGTCGAGACCTGACCCGGGAGGGCCTGTGGATGACCGAAACGCGTTGTCGGCGCCGTGTTCTAGAGTGTTCATCACTGGTCGACAACATGCGCAGGGGTGGTGGACGTGCGGGATCTCGGGAGCGACGGAGCCGGGTCGGCGGGTGCCGTCGTGCTGGCTGCGCCGACACTTGCTGAGATCGAGGCGTTCAGCATGCGGCTGGCCGCGGACGCTGTCGGGTTGGACGATGCGGAGCGGATCGACCGGATCGCTGCCCTGGAGCGGCTGCGCCGTTCCGGTGAGGCAGCGCAGACCGAGACGGTCGCCGACTTCGTGGTC
>JAWWPK010000150.1:0-7344 GCA_033854925.1 Nocardioidaceae bacterium
GCCACCATGGGCTCTACCGTAGAGCCATGGGGACCTCTCATCTCGCATCCGTGCGGGCGGCCGCCAACCAGGTGCCGCCCCTGGTCGGGCACAACGTCGTCGCCGCCGACCTGGCGCTGAGCGAGGCTGTCGTGCGGCATGGCTCGGCCGAGGTGCTCGAGGGGCTGCTGCCGCTGGGCACCGAGGCCGGCACCGCCGAGGCCCGCGAGCAGGGCCGGCTCGCCAACGAGCACCATCCGGAGCTCACTCCGTACGACCGCTACGGCAACCGGATCGACGAGGTCGAGTTCCACCCGGCCTGGCACTGGCTGCTGGAGCGCGCGATCGGGCACGGGCTGGCCGCGACGCCGTGGGAGCGGCAGGCCGACGGCGACCCCGACGCCCACCTGCGCCGCGCCGCCGGGTTCCTGGCCTGGTCGCACACCGAGCCCGGCCACGGCTGCCCGGTCTCGATGACGTACGCCGCGATCCCGGCGCTCCGCGTCGACGAGGCGCTGGCCAAGGAGTGGACGCCGCTGCTGGCCTCCACGACGTACGACCCCGGGCTCCGCCCGGTCAGCGAGAAGCGCGGCGCGCTGTGCGGCATGGGCATGACCGAGAAGCAGGGTGGCTCCGACGTCCGCGCCAACGTCACCGAGGCGCGGCCGCAGCCGGACGGCAGCTACACGCTGCACGGCCACAAGTGGTTCACCTCCGCGCCGATGAACGACGTCTTCCTGGTGCTCGCGCAGGCGGCGGACGGCGTGACGTGTTTCGTGGTGCCGCGGGCGCTGCCGGACGGCACCCGCAACCAGCTCGACGTCGTACGCCTCAAGGACAAGCTGGGCAACCGCTCCAACGCCTCGTCCGAGCTCGAGTTCGACGGCACCGTCGCGCTGCGGCTCGGTGACGAGGGCCGCGGGGTCCGGACCATCATCGAGATGGTCGCCGCCACCCGGCTCGACTGCGTGCTCGGCTCGGCCGGGCTGATGCGGCGCGCGGTGTCCGAGGCGTCCTGGCACGTCGCGCACCGCTCGGCGTTCGGCTCGCTGCTGGCCGACAAGCCGCTGATGCAGAACGTCGTCGCCGACCTCGCCGTCGAGTCCGAGGCCGCGACGGTGCTGGCCCTGCGGCTCGCCTCGGCGGTCGACGACCTGACCGACCCCCACGAGGCCGCGCTGCGGCGGATCGCGCTGCCGCTGTCGAAGTTCTGGGTCTGCAAGCGCACGCCCGCCGTCACCGCGGAGGCGCTCGAGTGCCTGGGCGGCAACGGCTACGTCGAGGAGTCGCTGATGCCGCTCCTCTACCGGGAGGCGCCGCTCAACTCGGTCTGGGAGGGGTCGGGCAACGTCAACGCCCTCGACGTGCTGCGCGCGCTCGCCCGCGAGCCGGAGGCGCTGGACGCGTGGATCACCGAGGTCGGCCTGGCCCGCGGCGCCGACGCCCGCCTCGACGCGGCGATCGACTCGACCCTCGCCCTGCTCGGCTCGCTGATGGGCGACCCCGACGGCCTGGAGGTCAACGCCCGCCGGCTGGCCGGCCGGATGGCGGCGGTGCTGCAGGGCTCGCTGCTGGTGCGCTTCTCACCGCCCGAGGTCGCCGACGTCTTCTGCGCCTCCCGCCTCGGCTCGTCCTACGACGGCACGTTCGGCGCGCTCGCCGGTGGCGACCTGCGCGGGATCGTCGAACGGACCACCCCCACGCTCAGCTGAGAATCCTCAGTCGAGGTCGGCCAGCTCGTCGAGGATCGCCCGGAACTCGTGGTAGCGGCGGGTCCCGACCCGGTTCGCCCAGCTCGCCTCGAGGTCGTCCAGGAGCTCGCTGAGCCGGCGAACCGCCGCGTTGCCCTTGGCGGTGCGGCGGACGACCCGGACCCTGCGGTCCTCGGGGTCGGCTGACACGGTCAGGTGCCCGGACTCGGTGAGCTGCGTGACGAACTGCCCTATCCCCTGCTTCGTCATGCCCACCCGCTCGGCGAGGTCGGTCACGGTGATGCCCTCCGACGGGACGTGACCGAGCACCCGGTGGTGCGACGGTCGCAGCCCACGCTCACCCTCGGCCAGGACCAGCACGCGGCTCTCCTCCATCAGGTTGCCCAAGGCATTCAGCACGTGCCGGTCGCCGGAGGTCATAAAGCAACTTTACAACCTCGACGGTCGTAAAGTAACTTTCCCTTCATGCCAAGCCATCAAGGGTCAGGTCGCGACGAGCTCGGCGCCGCCGACGTCACCGATGCACAGCTGGCGGCGATGGTCGCCGACCTCCTCCACCAGGACGACGTGGAGCTGCTCGACGTCGAGGTCTCCCCCGTCGACTACCACCTGCCTGCCATCACCACCGGCGGCCGGTGGTGGGTGTCCGGGCACGCGGTGACCTCGTGCGCGAAGGCGCCGTTCCGGCTCTTCGTCAAACAGGTGCAGGCGTGGGAGCGGTCGCCGCTCTTCCAGTTCGTGCCGGAGGAGTTTCGCGAGATGGCCGCCGCCAGCGTGCCGTGGAAGACCGAGGCGGAGGTCTACCGAGCCGACATCGCCCATCGGCTCCCGGACGGCCTGACGGCGCCGCGCGCGCTCGGCGTGTTCGACCTCGACGCGATGTCGTCGTCGATCTGGCTCGAGGAGGTCCCGACCCGGCCGGTGACGTGGGACCTGCCGCGCTACGAGCGGGCGGCGTACCTGCTCGGCCGGTTCTCCGGGAGCCCGGCGATGGCGCCGCTGGCGAGCCTGCGCGACATCGACTGGACCCTGACTTCCTATGCGACCGGCCGGCTGGCCGTGCAGGTGGTGCCGATGCTGATGAGCGAGGAGATCTGGCAGCACCCGCTCTGCGCGGTCTTCGACGAGGAGCTGCGCACCCGGCTGCGCACGACCGCGGCCGACTCGATGGACCTGGCCGCGGAGGCCGACGCCCTCCCCGTCCTGCCCAGCCACGGCGACGCCTGCCCCAACAACCTGCTGGCCGGCGATCACGACGACGACCTGGTGATGATCGACTTCGGCTTCTGGGGCGGCGCGCCGGTCGGCTTCGACCTGACCCAGCTCCTGGTCGGCGACGTCCAGATCGGCAAGCGGAGTGCCGAGGGGCTGGCGGAGCTCGACGAGGCCATCGTGACGGCGTACGTCGCGGGGCTGCGCGCCGAGGGCTGCGACGTACCCGAGGCGCAGGTGCGGCGCGCGCACGCGCTCTGCCTGCTGATCATGACCGGGCTGTCGGCCGCGCCGTTCGACCTGTTCGAGGGGCCGGTGAACGAGGACACGATGCGGCAGGCGGCCGATCGCGCGGAAGTGGCCCGCTATGCCCTCGACCTTCTCGAGAGCACGGCGGGCCAGCGAACCTAGGTCAGACCGCGACCGGCTCCTTCGCGGGCTCCGGCTCCGGCTCGAGCTCGCGCTCGTCGTCGGCGTCCAGCATCGTGGTCTCGTCGAAGGGGGCGTCCCCGGCGAGCACCCGGTCCAGCCGCTCGCGGTCAAGGCTCCCGGTCCAGTGGCCGACCAGGACCGTGGCGATCGAGTTGCCGGCGAAGTTCGTCAACGCCCGCGCCTCGGACATGAACCGGTCGATGCCGACGATCAGGCCGACGCCGTCGACCAGCTCGGGCCGGTGCGAGCTCAGGCCGCCGGCCAGGGTGGCCATGCCGGCTCCCGTGACGCCCGCGGCGCCCTTGGACGCGACCACCATGAAGACCAGCAGCGAGACCTGCTCGCCGATCGACAGCGGGTTGCCCATCGCCTCGGCGATGAAGAGCGAGGCCATGGTCAGGTAGATCGCGGTGCCGTCGAGGTTGAAGGAGTACCCGGTCGGGACGACGACTCCCACGGTCGTCTGCTCGATGCCGGCGTGCTCCATCTTGGCGATCAGCCGCGGCAACGCGGACTCCGAGGAGGACGTGGACAGGATCAGCAGGAACTCCCGACCGAGGTAGGCGAACAGCTTGAAGACGTTGATCCCGGTGACCACCTTGAGCAGCGTGCCGAGGATGCCGAACACGAACACCGCGCAGGTGATGTAGAAGGCGACCATCAGCAGTGCGAGGCTCTTGAGCGCGTCGATGCCGGTCTCGCCGACCACGGCCGCCATCGCGCCGAAGGCGCCGATCGGGGCCGCCCACATGATCATCGACAGCACCCGGAAGACCAGCCGCTGCAGGTGCGCGACGCCCCGCAGGATCGGCTTGCCGGCAGCACCCATCTGCTGGAGCGCGAAGCCGACCAGGAGCGCGATCAGGAGCGTCTGCAGCACCTCGCCGCTGGTCAGGGAGGAGAACATCGAGACGGGAATGATGCCGAGCAGGAACTCCGTGGTGCTGCCGTGTCCGGCGGCGGCCTGAGCCTGGCCGGCGTCCGCCGCGGACTGGCTCAGGTGCAGCCCCGAGCCCGGCTTGATCAGGTTGCCGACGACCAGGCCGATCGCGAGCGCGACCGTGGACATCGTCAGGAAGTAGCCGAGGGCGAGCCCGCCGACCCTTCCGACGCGGGCGGCGCTGGCCACCGAGCCGACGCCGAGCACCAGCGTGCAGAAGATGACCGGCTGGATCATCATCCTGATCAGCGCGACGAAGCCGGTGCCGAGCGGCTTGAGCTCGACCGCGGTGTCGGGGGAGACGACCCCGACCAGGATGCCGAGCACCACGGCGACGATCACCGCGAGGTAGAGGTAGTGGGTCCGGTTCCGCGGTGCGGCTCCGGTGCTGGGCTGGGCCATGATGCCTCCTTGCCGAGTTCGCCGGTCTGCCCGGCTGATGACCTCAGCGTCGGGCCGGATGTGACAGCGGTCACTGTTCTGGTCGTTGAGTTCGTGAGAGCGGTGTCACAATCCCGTGGTGCGACTGGGCCGCAACCTCTCGGTGGCACGGCAGGTGCTGCTGCTGCAGGTCCTGGTCGTGCTCGTGCTCGTGATCGCCTCGGTCGCGCTGGCGACGTACGACGCCCGCCGCGACGCCCGCGCCACCGCCACCGACCGCGCGGTGTCGGTGGCCGAGGCCGTCGCCGACTCGCCGACGGTCATCGACGCTCTCGGAACCCCTGACCCCACTGCAGCCATCCAGCCTTTCGCGGACCGGGTCTACCGCGACGCGGACGTGGACTTCGTCGTCGTCATGTCGATGGACCGGATCCGCTACAGCCACCCGATCCCGGACAACATCGGCAAGCGCTTCATCGGCGACGTCGGCGGTGCACCACAGGGCCACGTGTTCACCCAGCAGGCCACCGGCAAGCTCGGCGCCTCGATGCGGGCCGTGGTGCCAGTGTTCGCACCCGACGGCAGCCACCGGGTGGTCGCCATGGTGTCGGTCGGCATCACGATCGCCTCGATCGACAAGCAGCTGCGCAGCGACTTCGAGCTGATCGGCATCTCGGCGCTGCTGGTCCTCGGTGTCGGGCTGGCCGGGACCTGGCTCGTGGGCCGGCGGCTGCGCCGGCAGACCCACGGGCTGGGCGCTGCCGAGATCACCCGGATGTACGAGTACTACACGGCGGTCCTCGGCGCGGTCCGCGAGGGACTCTTGCTGCTCGACACCGGAGGCCGGGTCCAGCTCGTCAACGACGAGGCGCGCCGGCTGCTGGACCTGCCCGACGACGTCCTGGGTCGCCCGCTGGCCGAGCTCGGGCTCGCGCCCGGGCTGGTGCAGGCGGCGCTCGGCCGGACCGCCGAGGCCGACGACATCTACCTCGCGGGCGACCGGGTCCTGGTCGTCAGCTCGTCGCCGGCCACCTGGCAGGGCGCCGACGTCGGCGCCGTGGTGACCCTGCGCGACCACACCGAGCTGCGCGCGGTCACCGGTGAGCTGGACGTGGTCCGCGGGCTCAGCGACTCGCTCCGCGCCCAGAACCACGAGTCCGCCAACCGGCTGCACACGATGGTCTCCCTCATCGAGCTGGGCCGGGTCGGCGAGGCCGTCGACTTCGCGACCGAGGAGCTCCAGGTCGCGCAGCTGCTCACCGACCAGGTGGTCGGCGCGGTCGGCGACCCGGTGGTCGAGGCGCTGCTGCTCGGCAAGACCGCCGACGCCGCCGAGCGTGGCATCGAGCTCCGCATCCAGGGCGCCCTTCCCGACAGCGACACTCCGTCGCACGGGGTTGGGGCCCGGGACCTGGTCACCGTGCTCGGCAACCTCGTCGACAACGCCTTCGACGCGCTGGCCGCGGCCGACGTACGCCGGGTGCGGGTCACCCTGGGCGGGGAGCCGACGGCCGTCGTGGTGGCGGTCGAGGACAGCGGCCCCGGCCTCGACGACGATGCGGCGGCGCACGCGCTCGAGCGCGGGTGGACCACGAAGGGCTCCGGCGAGGTCGGCCGAGGCGTCGGTCTGGCCCTGGTCGCGCAGGTCGCGCGCCGCTACGGGGGCGACGTCGAGATCGGCCGCTCCGAGCTCGGCGGCGCCCGGTTCACCGTGACGCTGCGCCCGGTGGAGGCGCGGCGGTGAGCGCTGCCCACGACGACGTACGGGTGCTGGTGGTCGAGGACGAGGCCACCGCCGCCGAGGCGCACGCGGCGTACGTCGGCCGGGTGCCCGGCTTCGAGCTGGCCGGCACCGCGCGCTCCGCCAATGACGCGGCCCGCTTCCTCGCCGGGGATCCGCTGGTCGACCTGGTCCTCCTCGACATGCACCTGCCCGACGGCCACGGCCTCGGGCTGCTCCAGCGGGTGCGTGCCGCCGGCCACCGCGCCGACGTGATCGCGGTGACCTCGGCACGCGACGCCGACGTCGTCCGCAACGCCGTCACCCAGGGGGTCGTCCTCTACCTGCTCAAGCCGTTCACCTTCGCGACGTTCCGCGCCAAGCTCGAGCAGTACGCCGCCTATCGCGCCTCGGCCGAAGCCGCAGAGCTCGACCAGGAGGACGTCGACGCGCTGCTCGGTTCGCTGCGCAGCACCAGCGCCGCCGTGCCCAAAGGGATGAGCGCGGAGACGCTGCGCGAGGTCATCGCCGCGCTGCGGGGCTCCGACGGCGGGCTGTCCGCCACCGAGGTCGCCGCTCTGGTGGGCGCGTCCCGGGTGACGTCCCGGCGCTACCTGGAGCACCTCGCCGACGCCGGCCGGGTCGAGCGGCAGCCGCGCTACGGCCGCAGCGGCCGCCCCGAGGTGGAGTACCGCTGGAAGGGCTGACCGCCGTTGTCGCGTCCCAGCGCGGGCTTGCGGGGGTCTCGACAGGCTCGACCGGCGGTGGTCAGGTCCCAGCGAGTCCTTCAGAGGTTTCGAGACGGTTGCTACGCAACCTCCTCAACCACCGGTGGTCAGGTCCCAGCGAGTCCTTCAGAGGTCTCGAGACGGTTGCTGCGCAACCTCCTCAACCACCTGGGAAAGTGACTCAGCCGCGGTGGTTGAGGAGGGCGAGCTCGAGCATGTCTAGAATCTCCGCTCACGCGT
>JAWWPK010000151.1:0-8869 GCA_033854925.1 Nocardioidaceae bacterium
GGTCATCGGGCGAGAGCAGCTCGGCGACCTGGTCGGCGGCAGCGACGTAGTCGAAGCGGTCGCTCCACGGCGACTGACCGTGGTCGGGCATGTCGACCAGCGTCACCCGGTGCTGATCGGTCAGCGCCTTGCCGATCGCCGTGAAGTTGCGGCCCTGCCCGAACAGCCCGTGGCAGAAGACCACCCGGCTGCCGGACTCACCGAGCTCGGTCGTGTGCAGCACTAGGTCAGCACCACCCGTGCACACCGTTCGGCGTGAGCTCCCGGTCGCGCAGCTCCACGGCGTGGGTGGCGCCGTACGCCGTACAGGTCTCGGCGAAGTCGTCGGTGCGGTACTCGATCATCAGCACCTGGTCGCCGAAGTCGTCGACGTACCGCTGGCACTCGTCGTAGCGGCCGCACTCCTCGGAGACCGCGAAGTCGTAGCCGATCGTGGTGCCGTCGAAGCCCGCGAGGTTCTTCTGGCCCGCGGCCAGGCCGTTCCGGTGTGCCTGGTCGACGAGCAGCGCGGCGTACCGGATCGCCTGGTGCTTGGTCAGCAGGTGGTCGCTGCGGGTGAACGAGTCGAGGTTGTCGAACTCCACCGCGGCGTATCCATGCTTCGCGCAGCCGCGCACCCACGTGCCCATGATCCGGGCCAGCGCCTTCCTCTTCGCCGCGGTGCGGACGTCGAGGAGGAACTCACCCCACGCCTCGTCGACGACCGGCCGGCCGGCCGCGTCGCGCAGCACCAGCCCGGGGTGCCTGGCCCAGAACCTCTTCTCGTTCGGCTGGGTCTGGAAGCCGTTGACGTAGCAGATGTTGAACAGCCCGGCCGCCGACGGATCGGTGCGGTCGCGGACCACGATGCCGACGTTGGCTGCCGGCTCGACGGCGCCGCCGAGCTGGTAGTCGACGTCCGTGCCGGTCGGCAGCGCAGGTACGGCGAGGGCCGCCGCCGCGAGCACGCCGACCAGACCGGGGATCACCCCCTGAACCTATCCGCAGAGACCGGCGGGTCAGCCGACGAGCGCGGTCAGGTAGTAGCAACCGACAGCCGGCGTCCCCCCGTAGCCTTCCGGCAGATACGGAGCCGGGCCCGTGATCTCCAGCGGCGTCCACACGCCGTCGTCCTCCAGCCGATCGACCACGGCCTGGCACTCGCGCTCGTGCCACAGGTCCTCGCGCTGGGTCACGACCACGATGCCCTGCGGCCGGGCGAGCCTCGCGAACTCTCGCCAGACCGTCTCGACCTCCGGGAGGTAGGTCATCACCCCCACACAGACGACTGCGTCGACGCTGTCATCCTCCATGGCCAGTCGCTGCTGGAGGTCTGCCTGCTCCAGCGAGTCATATGCACCGCTCTGCTGCGCGATCTCGAGAGACGCCTGCGAGATGTCGAGCCCGAGGATCTGTCCCGCGAATCCTCGTGCGCGAAGCGCCCGGCCGACGAGTCCGGTCCCGCATCCCACGTCGAGCACCGAGCCCGCGCCAGGGTGCCGGGTGGCGACGGTCTCCGCCACCATGCCGGGCGCCTGGTAGGACCACGAGGCCAGGTCGTCGTCGTAGCTCTGCGCCCACGCGTCGTACCGGTCAGCGACCTCTCGAGCATCACTCGTGCCCTGGTGCAACCAGTCGCCGATCGGAACCGCCTCGGGGACCATCTCTGCAGCCTGTCACGCGTTCGCCCTGGTTCTCGACCCATGACAGGGCAACTGACTGACTGTACAGTTAGCGAATGGCCAGTGACATCCGGAGCACGTTGCCCGGGGTGGCCTACCACTCCGAGGAGACCTACGCCCTCGACAAGGAGCGGGTCTTCTACCGCAACTGGGTCTACGTCGGGCGGGCCGAACGGGTCGCCAGGCCCGGCGCCTGGCTGCGCGTGGAGATCGCCGACGAGAGCATCCTGGTCGTCCGCGGCAAGGACGAGCAGCTCCGCGCCTTCTACAACGTCTGTCGGCACCGCGGCTCCCGGATCTGCGACGACGAGCAGGGCGAGGTGCGCACCCATTTGCGCTGCCCGTACCACGCGTGGGGCTATGCCCTGGACGGGACGCTCGTGACCACGCCGATGATCGAGAAGGACGAGATCGACCGCCCGTCGACCTCCCTGTGGCCGGTCCACGTCGACGTCTGGGCGGGCTTCGTCTTCGTCAACCTCTCGCGTGAGGAGCCCCGGCCGCTGCTCGAGCACCTCGCCGACCAGATGGATGACCCGCTGGCCCTCGCCAAGTACGGCCTGGCCGACCTGCGCATCGCGAAGATCTCCACCAACGAGGTCCAGGCCAACTGGAAGATCGTCCTCGAGAACTACAACGAGTGCCTGCACTGCCCGACGATCCACCCCGAGCTGGTCGCGGTCGTGCCGGCGTACAAGAAGGGCGACATCTTCGAGAGCGGCCGCCACGACGGCGGGGTCTCCCTGGCCGATGGCCGCACGGCCATCATCGACGATCCGCGACTGCGGCTTCCCCTGTTGCCGGGGTTCCGGGACGGGGGCGACGCCCAGTCCGACAATGCACAGTCCTACTACGGCGCGATGGTCTATCCCACGATGTTCCTCGACGTCGACGGGTCCAGCTGCCTGGCCACCGCGGTGTTTCCGACCGGCCCGCAGAGCTGCCGGCTGGTGACGGAGTACCTCTTCAGCGCCGAGGCGCTCGAGGACCCCGACTTCGACCCCTCCCCCGTCGTTGAGTTCAACGAGCGGGTGACCCGGCAGGACAACGAGGCGTGCGAGCGCGTCCAGCGCGGCGTGACGTCACGGGCGTTCGAGCACGGCGTCTTCCCGGCCAAGGACTCGTGGGTCTACGAGTTCGACAAGCGCTACCTGCGCGACGCCGAGCCCGTCTGACCGTCAGCCGAGGACGACCCGCGCGTCGAGCGCAAGGACTCCTGCCGGACCAGCGAGCACGGGGTTGAGCTCGAGCTCGACGAGCTCGGGGTGGGCGGCCGCGAGGCGCGAGACGCGGGCGACCACCTCGGCCAGGGCGGCCAGGTCGACCGGTGCGCGTCCCCGCGCGCCGAGCAGGACCGGTGCCCCCCGCAACGAGAGCAGGAGCTCCCGGGCGGCGTCGACCGACACCGGTGCGATGGCGCAGGCGGTGTCGCCGAGGACCTCGGTGAACATCCCGCCGAGCCCGACCATGACGACCGATCCGAACTTCGGGTCGCGCACGCTGCCCACGATCAGCTCGACGCCGCCGGCGAGGTCGGCCATGGCCTCGACGGAGACGGTCTCCGGTGCCAGCCGGGTGACCAGGTCGGCGTACGCCGCCCGCACCATGTCCCGGTCGGCGAGGCCGACGACCACGCCACCGCCCTCGGACTTGTGCAGCCGTCCCGTCGCCTTCAGCACGAGCGGGAAGCCCAGGCCTGGAGTCTGGAGCGCCGCCTCCAGCCCGGCGGCGTCCGTGACCGACACGGCGACCGGGAAGGCGACGCCGGACATACCGAACAGCTCCCGGGCCGCGTCGTACGACGTGCCCGTGACGGGCGGTGCTGGGACCGGGAGGTCCTCGGCGAGGCCGGCCGTCGCGCGCTCGACGAGGCCGGCCAGCACCGTGCACGCGCGATCGACGTCCCGGTGCACCGGGATGCCTGAGGCCCGCAACACCTGGCTGGCTGGGCTGTCCGGGTAGATCGTCTGCACGACGAGGGGCTTGCCCTGCCCCGTGACCGCGTCTGCCATCTGGTGCGCCGCGGCCAGCTCCGGGGCCGTGAGGTTGGACTGCTCGGTCGAGTAGCCGCCGAAGTAGCCGGTCAGCAGCACGCCGTCCACCTGGTCCGAGGCGAGCAGGATCTGCACCCCCCGGGCATAGCTCGCAACGTCCTGCTCACCGGCGCCGGCGAGGTCGACCGGGTTGGTGACCGTCGCCTGCGCCCACAGAGCCGCCTCGAGGTCGGTGGTGACCGCGCCGGTCAGCACCGGGACCAGCAGCCCCGCCACCGCGAGTGCGTCGGCGGCCACCGCTGCGTGTCCGCCTCCGTCGGTGAGGATCGCAGCCCGACGGCCGGGCATCCGCCGCGGCGAGCTCAGGGCGACCAGCAGGTCGGCCATCTGGGTCGGGTGGTCCACGCGGTGCGCACCCACCGCCGCGCACGCGGCGTCGATCACCATCGAGGAGCTGGTCAGCGAGCCGGTGTGGGATGCCGCGGTGCGCACCGCCGCCTCGCTGCGACCAGGAGCCAGCAGGACCAGCGGCTTGCCCACGTCCCGCAGCGCCCGGGCGGCGTCGAGGAAGGCGCGGCCGTCGACGACGTCCTCGGTGTAGACGGCGACGGCCCGCGTTCCCTCGTGGCCGACGCACGCGTTCAGGAAGTCCACGACCCCGAGGTCTGCCTGGTTGCCGAGCGAGACGAACCGGGACACCCCCAGCCCGCGGTCGGCCAGCAGTCCGGCGAGGTCGAGGACCAGGTTGCCGCTCTGGCTGAGCACCGCCACGTCGCCGCCGGGGAGGACGGCGTGGGCCAGCTGGAGCCCGGTCGTGGTGTCGACCACCCCGAGGCAGTTCGGGCCGACCATGACGGTGCCCGCGCCACGAACGATCGCGAGCGCCTCGGCCTCCAGCCGGGCCCCCTCGAGACCCGCCTCGGAGAGCCCCGCGGTGATCGCCACGATCGCCCGGGCCCCGGCGGCGACGGCGTCGCTCACCGAGGCCACGAAGCCGCTGACCGGCACGCACAGCACGGCCAGGTCGACGGTGCGCCCGTGCGCGGTGGCCGCGGCCCGCGCGGACGGGTAGGTCGGGTGGCCGAGCACCTCGCCGCCCTGCCGGTTGACCAGCAGCACCGTGCGGTCGCCCCGTGACGCGAGGGCGCGCTGGGCGAGGATGTGGCCCCACTTCGCGGAGTCGGAGCTGGCGCCGACGATGGCGACCGTCCGGGGTGAGAACAGGGCGTCGAGCGGGTCCGGGCCCACTGCTGGCCACCCGGGTGACGGAGCCACCGATGGCCCTTGACGCCTCACCGGAGCGACCCTAGCATCGCTGACTGACTGAACAGTCAAGCAAGGTGGGAGCCGGATGGCTGACAGCGCGGCGCGGGTGGCGAGCCGGCCCACCCAGCGCGAGCGGGCGGCTGCGGAGGCGCGCACCAAGATCCTCGCCGCGGCCGCCGACTGCATCGTCCGCGACGGTCTGGCCCAGGTCCGGATGGCCTCGATCGCCCGCGCCGCGGGGGTGTCTGCCGGCCTGCTGCACTACCACTTCGACACCAAGGAGCTTCTCTTCGGCGAGGTGCTGACCTACTCGCACGGAGTCTCCTCCCAGCTCAACCAGCGCGCCATGGCCGGCGCGGGCGAAGGACCCGCCGAACGGCTGTCGGCCTTTCTCGACCGGTGCCTGCCCAGCGACGAGCAGCGCGCTCACGAGTGGCTGCTGTGGCAGGAGCTGGCCCTGCTGTGCATCCGCGACCCGCACCTCGCCAAGGTCGGAGCCGATCTCTACGACGACCTCTACGCCACCGTGGCCGACATCGTTCGCGAAGGGCTGGTCGCCGGGGTCTTCGACACCGCGCTCGACCCGCGGTCCCTGGCCGAGAGCGCGGTGGCCCTCACCGACGGGCTCGGTGCGCGGGTCCTGGCGAGGGATCCCAACCTCGGGCTCGACGAGGCGCGCTCCGCGATCGCCACCACCGTCGGCATCCTGGTCGGCCACAAAGGTCCGCTGCCGCCGCCGGCACCTTTCGACGACGGTGCCGGGGCGTGACCCCGCACCCGCGACTTGACCCCGCTCGGCCTTCGAGACGAGGTTTCCTGGCCGGGGGGATGGCACTCGGCGCGTCCCTGGCGCTGCCCGGCTGCGCCTACATCCGCGACGACGTCCGCGTCGACGCTCCCCTTCCGCCGTCGGCCAGGGCCGAGGTCGACGGCGACCTCGTCTACTTCAACTGGGCCGACTACCTGGCCCCGAAGGTCGTGAAGGGGTTCCAGGAGGAGTACGGCGTCAAGATCATCGAGTCCAACTTCGACTCGATGGAGGGCATGTACGCCAAGCTCGCCGCCGGCAACCAGTACGACATCGTCTTCCCCATCGCGAAGTGGGTCGTCAAGCTGCGGCGCGAGGGGAAGCTGCGTGCGATCGACCCGACGCAGCTGAAGAACGCCGACCAGGTCTTCTACACCGGGTCCTACTTCAACGACCCGTGGTACGACGCCGGGTCGCAGGTCTCGATCCCCTTCACCGTCTACAAGACCGGGATCGGCTGGCGCACCGACAAGGTGTCGTCGATGACCGGAAGCTGGCACGACCTCTGGAACGACCAGGCGCGCGGCCACGTCTTCACCCTCGACGACCAGGACGAGGCGCTGGCCATGGCCGCGCTGCTCCTGGGCTACGACGTCAACACGGCGAAGTCCTCCGAGCTGGCGGACATCAAGGATCTCCTCATCAGCCAGAAGGACTACCTCCGCGCCTACTCCTCCGACGACATCAACAACATCGTCGGCGGCGACGCGTGGGTGCACCACATGTGGAGCGGCGACTTCCTCTACCTCCGGCAGGGGCTGGCCGACGACCCCACGACGCTCGACTTCGAGGCCCCGAAAGAGGGCACGCCGATCAACTCCGACACCTACGCCATCCCTGCCAACGCCCAGCACCCGGGCACCGCGATGGTGTTCATCGACTACCTGCTCCGCCCCGAGAACGCCATCCGGAACATGAACTACCTCTACTACCCGTTCCCGGTGAAGGACGCGCTGCCGGCCTTCGCGGACCTGGCCAAGGACGTGCCGGCCTGCAACGTCGAGATCTCCGACCTGGAGAACGAGAACGTCTTCCGCCTGCTGGGCGCCGACGAGCAGCAGCGCCGCGCGGCGACCTGGACCGAAGTGAAGGCGAGCTAGTGGCCACCGCCGATGCCGAGAGGGCCCCACGCTCCGCGCAACGGACCTGGCTGTGGGGCGCGTTGCTGGCCCTGCCGACCGCTTGGATGGTGACGTTCTTCGTCTCCAGCATGGTGATCATCGTGCTGCTGTCGTTCGGCCGCACCACCAACGACGGCTTCCCGGCGTTCGCCCTGCGCACCACCAACTACCGCGCCATCTGGAACGACGTCTACTTCGAGCTCTTCCTCCGTTCGCTGACCTACGCCCTCGCCGCAGTCGTGATCTCGGTGCTGATCGCCTACCCGGTCGCCTACGCCGTCGCCCTCCACGGCGGCCGCTACAAGAACGCCCTGATCGCAGCGATCGTGGTGCCGTTCTTCGCCAGCTACCTGATCCGGATGTACGCCTGGAAGGCGTTGCTCTCCGACGACGGCCTGGTCAACAGCGGGCTGCGGAAGACCGGGCTGAGCGACGGCATCACCTTCCTCAACACCCCCTACGCCGTCATCGGCGGCCTGGTCTACGGCTTCGTGGTGTTCATGATCCTGCCGATCTACGCCTCGCTCGAGCGGCTCGACGTCTCGCTGATCGAGGCGGGCAAGGACCTCTACCACGGCCCGGCGCGCACGTTCTTCAGCGTGACGCTTCCCGCCACCCGCGCCGGTCTGTACGGCGGTGTGCTGCTCGTCTTCCTGCCGGCCCTCGGCGACTTCGTCAGTGCGCAGCTGCTCGGCGGGGCGAGCACCTACATGATGGGCAACCTGATCCAGCAGCAGTTCGCCGAGGGCCAGAACTGGCCGCTCGGCTCGGCGCTCACCGTCGGCATGATGGCCGCGCTGACCGTGTTGATGGTCGTCTACCTGCGCGCCACCACCACGAGGGCACGGGAAGCCTAGGATGCGCCGCACCCGCAAGCTGGAGCGCAAGCCACTGTTCGCGGTGGTGGTCACGATCCTCTTCTTCGCCTGGCTCTACCTGCCGATCCTCGCCGTCGCACTGTTCAGCTTCAACGACAAGAAGTCGCTCGCGACGTTCTCCGGATTCAGCTTCCGCTGGTACGACGACCTGGTCCACAACTCAGCACTGATCGGATCGCTGGTGGCCAGCCTCGAGATCGCCACGATCTCGACTGTCGGATCGCTCGTACTCGGCACCATGCTCGCGCTCGGCCTGGAGCGGATCCGCACCCGACGGGGCCGGGTCATCGGGGCGGTCACGCTGCTGCCGCTGGTCACCCCGGAGATCGTCACCGGCGTGGCCGCACTGCTGCTGTTCACCGGGATCGGGCTCAAGCTGTCGCTGGCCACCGTGATCCTCGCGGAGGTCACCTTCTCGATCGCCTACGTGACGGTGATCGTGCGCGGCCGGCTGGCCGGCATCTCCATGGAGGTCGAGGAGGCCGCGCGGGACCTGGGCTGTACGCCGTTCCAGGCGCTCAGGCTCGTCACCCTGCCGACCCTGGTGCCGGCCCTCATCGGTGCCGGCCTCCTCGTCTTCGCGCTGGTGTTCGACGACTTCGTGCTCGCCTTCTTCACCACCGGCGTCGACCCCCAGCCGCTCCCGGTGCGGGTGTACTCGTCGATCCGCTTCGGGGTGTCACCCGCCATCAACGCGATCGGCAGCCTGATGCTGCTCGGCTCGGCCGTGTTGATCGTGGCCGCCCTGGCCCTGCCCCGTTTGTTCAGCCGCGAGTCGTCCAGCCTGGACCTGATCACCGGAGGCCAGAAGTGAGCACAGCGCCGATGACCACGCATCTGCCCTCGGAAACACCCTCGGTCTCGCTGCGGGGCCTGACCAAGGTCTTCGGCGGCTCGACGGTCGTGGACCACCTCGACCTCGACATCACCAGCGGCGAGTTCTTCTCCCTGCTCGGCCCGTCGGGGTGCGGCAAGACCACGACGCTGCGGATGATCGCGGGCTTCAGCGACCCGACCTCGGGCACGATCCTGGTCGGCGGCGAGGACGTGACCAGCACGCCCCCGCACAAGCGCGACGTCAACACGGTCTTCCAGAGCTACGCGCTCTTCGAGCACCTCGACGTCCGCGGCAACGTCGGGT
>JAWWPK010000152.1:0-11488 GCA_033854925.1 Nocardioidaceae bacterium
CAGCTTCTCGAGCACCGCACCGCGAGCCCTGGCACCCTTGCCCTTGCCCGCCGTCGGGTTGGTCAGCAGGGCGATCTCACGAGGCACGCGCCGAACACTAGTGTCCTGAGCCAGAAACCCTCGTCAGCTGAGCCCGAGCCGCACCGACCAGCGCCGCGGATCCGATCCCACGGCCCGGGCCACCCTGGTGAAGGCCTCGAGCACCCCGTCGGCGGTCCAGGAAATGCCGGGGGTGGCGACCGTGGCCCGGCCGGCGCGGGTCAGCAGAAGCACCTGGCCGTGCCGCCAGGTCTGGTGGACGCGCGTGCGGGTGGCCTCGTCGACGACCGGAGCGGGGTAGGCCTGGTCGACGGCGAGCAGGTCGCACGGGAGCACTTGGTCCGGGGTGCCGGTCAGGCAGCCGGCGACGAGGTGGCCACTCAGCCCCTCGTCCGTGGCCCAGGAGACCGGTCCGTCGCCCAGCCAGTCGGGCAGGTCGAACGCGTCCAGGTCGGCGACGAGCGGCGTGGTCACAGGGGCCATTTCACAGGGTCGAGACCTCGTCGTCCGCCCACTGCTCGGTCGAGTCGCGACCCCGGCCTCGGGCGCGGTCGACCAGGCGGGCGATCGCCTCGGCAAGCAGGAACAGGACCAGCATCGGGATGGCGAGGAAGAGCATCGAGAACGGGTCGGTGGACGGGGTTCCGACGGCGGCGAAGACAAAGGTGCCGATGATGATCCACGGCCGGTAGCGGCCCAGCGCCCGCCCGGACACGACACCGGCGAGGTTGAGCATCACCACGAACAGCGGGATCTCGAAGGCGATCCCGAAGATCAGCAGCATCCGGCTGATGAAGGAGAAGAACTGCGTGAACTCGACCAGGTTGGTCACGTCCGCCGGGGTGAACCCGATGAGGACCGTGATGGCCTTGGGCAGGACGTAGTAGCCGACGGCGACACCGGCGAAGAACAGCGGCCCGGCGACGGCCGCGAAGATCCGCGACCACTTCCGCTCGTTGGGGTGCAGCCCGGGGACGATGAAAGCCCAGATCTGGTAGAGCCAGTACGGCGAGGACCCGACCAGCGCGGCGAGACCGCAGAGCTTGAGCTGGAAGGTCAGACCGGCCGCGACGCCGTTGAGGACCGGTTCACTCTTGGTCGAGCTCGGCAGGTTCCTCCTGGCTTCCTGGTAGGGGTGCAGGATCAGCTGGTAGAGGTCCTCGTAGAAGAACAGCGCCACGAAGAACCCGATGACCACGACGATCGTCGCGCGGATGATCCGGGCCCGCAGCTCCCGCAGGTGGTCGGACAGCGCCATCCGCCCGTCCGGGCCGACAGGGTGGTGCGGGCTCCCCCTGAGGAGCCCTGCCAGGCGCTTGATCAAGGAAGTGCGTCAGGCGCTGTCGCCGCGGCTGAGCTTGTCAGCTTCCGCGTCCAGCTCTGCCTGCCGCCTCGCGAGTTCACGCTGCTTGGCCTCGAGCTCCAGCTGCGCCTGGCTCTGCGCTGCCGAGGTCTGGTTGACCGACTTCGGAGCAGCCTCTGACGTCTCGTCCTCGTCGTCGTCCATCAGGCCCTTGGTCTCGGCCTTGAAGATCCGCAGGGCGCGGCCGCTGCCACGCGCGAGCTCGGGGAGCTTGGCGGCGCCGAAGAGCAGGATGAGGACGGCCAGGATGATGAGCAGCTCGGGAGTGCCGAGTCCTCCGATGGCGAGCGCGGTCATGAGGTCCTCACATGGTCGGTGCAGTGGTCTTCAGCGTACCCGCCTGGCGGCCGTACAGGCTGAGCGCCCGCTGTGCGGCGGCGGTGAACGTGTCGGCGTACCCCGCCGGCGAGACCACGCTCACGTGCGGCGCGAGCCGCAGGAGGAGCCTGGTCAGCCAGCGCTCGTCGGCGACGAGCAGGACGACCTCAGTTCGGTCCTGGCCCACCTCCCGGATTTCCTCGACCGGGTAGTACTCGGTCATCCAGCGGGCCTCGGGCTCCAGCAGCAGCGTCACCGGCGTGACGTCGGACGACTGGCTGAAGATGCCGTCCCCCAGGTCTCTCGGCCCCTCCTGGGCCGTCTCCACGGGCTCGTCGAGCACCTCGGCCCGGTCGATCCTGTCCAGGCGGAACAGCCGGGGCGCCTCGGCGCTGTGGCACCAGGCGTCCAGGTAGAGGTTGCCCTCGGCGGTGACCACCCCCCGCGGATCGACGACGCGCTCGGACTGCTCGTCCCGGCTCGGGACGTAGTAGGCCAGCCGGACCTGCCGGCCCCGGTCGGCTGCGCTCTGGAGCCGGCTCGCCAGCAGGGCCAGATCGGTGTCCGCAGCGTTGTCGCCCGGGTCGATCTGGGCCCCGGCACTGCCCTGCGTCGACCCCTGGGCGGCCGCCGCCTCCAGCTTGGCCAGCGCGCGGTCCACCACCTCGCGGGTGTCGTCCTTGGCGCCGTTGCGGAGCGCACGGAGCGCGACGATCACGGCGGAGGCCTCGGTCGGGTTGAGCCGCAGCGGCCGGGCCAGGTAGTCGGCGTTCGACACCCGGATCACGCCGTCGGTGCGTACGCCGTCCGGCCCCTGCAGTGCGTCGATGTCCACATCGATGAGGTCGTCGGGGTAGCCGCCCGGGAGGCCGCACATGAACAGGACCTTCAGGTCGCGGAAGAGCTGGTCCGGATCGACTCCGAGAGCCTTGGCGGCGTCGTCCACGCGGACCTCCCCGTGGGCGTGGAGGTACGGCACCAGGGTGAGCAGCCGGGCCACCTGGTCCTTGGCGCTGGGCTGCGGGCTCATCCGAGTCCCGCCAGGTCGGGGTCCAGCCCCGGGTCCGACGCCGGGTCCAACGCCGGGCCCAGCGCCTCGCGCAGGCGCTGCACGACGCGCTCGCGGAGCAGCGGGGGCTCCTCGACGAACACGTCGGCGCCGTACCCCAGCACCTCGTCGGCCAGGCCCACCGACCCGCGCTCGAGCACGAGCCGGTCCCAGGTGGACTCGGAGTCGGGGCCGGGCACGCCCTCCTCGACCCGGTCGGCGCCGCGCCGCAGCGTGTGGCCGGCGCCCTTTCGCACCAGCAGCACGACCCGCTCGGTCGACGGCGACGGCGCCAGCCTGCGAGCCACCTGGCTCACGTCCGTGCCCGGTGGGATCTCGTAGGAGCCCGGCTGCCCGTGCCTGGTGGCCTTGCCCTGCACCCGGGAGAGCCGGAAGATCCGCTCGGCCTGCCGGTCGGTGTCGAAGCCGACGACGTACCAGCGCCCCGAGTAGCGCGCCACCCCCCACGGCTGGAGGTGCCGGGTGCGGACCTCGGTGTCGCCGGAGCGCACGTAGTCGAAGACGACTGTGGTCCGCTCCTGGGTCGCCTCCCAGAAGACATCGAACGACGGCTCGTCGGCGCTGAGCCGCGGCTCGACGATGTCGAGGGCCGTGAGGTCGACGTCGACGCCGAGCGCCGTCAGCTTGCGCACCGCCTCGGTCGTGGCCTCGGCGAGGCGTGCGTGCTGCCACACCTTGGTCGCGAGCCCGATCACCGCGGCCTCGTCAGGCGTCAGGCTGATGTCGGGCAGCGCGAACTCGTCGGGGCGGATCCGGTAGCCCGGCTCGTCGTCGAAGAACGCGTCCATCTGCCCGACCTCGATGGGTACGCCGAGGCTGCGCAGCTCGTCCTTGTCCCGCTCGAACATCTTCTCGAACGCATCCGGGCCGGAGTCCGGGTAGAGGATCTCCCGGATCCGCTCCTTCGCGACGTAGTGCCGCTGCACGAGCAGCATGATCAGCAGGTTGAGCAGTCGTTCGCTCTTCCCGGCAGCGGCCATGCCCCGGATCATCGCATCCCGGTGGGGACGACCCAGCGTTGACTACGCAGCCGCCAGGATGTCGATCATGAACACCAGGGTCGCGTTCTTCGGGATGCCACTGTCGGGGCTGCCCTCGGCGCCGTAGCCCAGCTCCGGCGGGATCTCGAGGACCACCCGCGAGCCGACCGGGACGCCGTTGAGCGCCTTGTCCCAGCCCTTGATGACCTGGCCGAGGCCGATGCCGAACGTGGTCGGCTTGCCGGTGCCGGTGTCGCCGAAGTTCTCGTCGAACGGCTTGTCGCCGCCGAAGGCCTCACCGAGGTAGCGGACCGCGATGGTCTGGCCCTTCTTCACCCGCGGGCCGGTGCCCTTGATCAGCTGCACACGGCGCAGGTCGGCGGTGGGCGCCGGCGCGTTGGTGAAGTCGAAGCCAGTGATCACACCCTTGGTGAACTTCGGGGTCGGCATCCAGGCGGGGTACGCGGACTGTTCGCCCTCCGGCTTGTCCTGCACCTTGGACACCAGGTCGATGATGAACAGGACGGTGTCCTTGTTGGCGATGCCGAGCCCGGAGTTGCCTTGCTCGCCGAACGCCTCCTTGGCCGAGGCGGTCACCGCGATCCGCGAGCCGAGCTTGGCGTCCCGGATGCCGGCGAGGAACTCCGGCAGCTGGTTGTTGACCGTGAGCAGCTCGGCCTTCTTGTCCGCGTAGGTCGAGAGCGCCGTCTGCTGCGAGTACCCGTTGCCGATCCACAGGTGAGCCAGCACGTCGTCCTGGCCCTTGAGCGCCTCGCCGTCGCCCTCGATGAGGGTCTTGGTCTCGACCTTGCCGGCCGTCATCGAGCCCTTCCACTTGACCACGGGTTCAGAGCCCACGTCTCCCGAGATCGTGACCGCGTCCAGCCGGTCATAGCTCTTGCCGCCGATGAACGGGTCGTCGGACGAGCTGTTGTTGCCGCAGGCGGTCAGGAACAGCGCACACACCGACAGCAGTGCGGGGACGAGGGCAAGCCGACGAGCAGGAAGCACGGGCGGAACCCTAACGGGCGAGGCTGAGAGTTCTCACATCGCTACCGAACTCGTTGCACGATGGTGACCACCGCTCATCGAGCTCGTCGAGACGTCCGCATCGAGGTCTGCGACCCAGCCCGGGGGTTGCCGGCGCGATTGAGTTCCAGCGCAGGCTGCGGAGGTCTCGGCACGCTCGGTCACGACCTCGTTCCTCGGTCGCGCTCGCTGCTCGACCACCGTTGATGTGACCTGGCCTCGTTCCTCGGCCAGCTCACATCCCGTCGATGAGCCGCTGCACCCGCTCGTCGTACGCGCGGAACGGGTCCTTGCAGAGCACGGTCCGCTGCGCCTGGTCGTTGAGCTTGAGGTGCACCCAGTCGACGGTGAAGTCGCGGCGGCGCTCCTGGGCGCGCCGGATGAACTCGCCGCGCAGCCGGGCCCGGGTGTTCTGCGGAGGCACCGACTTGGCCTCGAAGATCTTCAGGTCGGTGGTGACCCGGGCGACGGCACCCCGGCGTTCGAGGAGGTAGTAGAGGCCTCGCCCGCGGTGGATGTCGTGGTAGGCCAGGTCGAGCTGGGCGATCCGCGCATGGCCCAGCGGGAGGCCATGCTTGGCCCGGTAGCGCTCGATCAGCTTCCACTTGATGACCCAGTCGATCTCGCGGTCCACCAGCCCGAGGTCGTCGGACTCGATGGCCTTGAGGCCGCGCTCCCACAGGTCGAGAGCCATCTCGATCGTGGGAGTGCTGATGCCGCGCCGGTCGACGAAGTCGCGGGCCTTGCCGAGGTATTCCGCCTGGATCTCCAGGGCCGAGGCCTCGCGACCGTTCGCGAGCCGGACCTTGCGCCGGCCGGTGACGTCGTGGCTGATCTCGCGGATCGCGCGGATGGGGTTCTCCATCGTGAGGTCGCGCATCACCACGCCCTCCTCGATCATCCGGAGGACCAGGTCGCAGGAGGCCACCTTGAGCATCGTGGTGGTCTCGCTCATGTTGGAGTCGCCGACGATCACGTGGAGACGGCGGTACTTCTCGGCGTCAGCGTGCGGCTCGTCGCGGGTGTTGATGATCGGCCGCGAGCGGGTGGTGGCGCTGGAGACGCCCTCCCAGATGTGCTCGGCGCGCTGCGAGACGCTGTATGAGGCCCCGCGCGGCGTCTGGGTGATCTTGCCCGCCCCCACCACGATCTGGCGGGTCACGAGGAACGGGATGAGTATGTCGGCAAGCCGGCTGAACTCGCCCGCGCGGCCGACCAGGTAGTTCTCGTGACAGCCGTAGGAGTTGCCGGCCGAGTCGGTGTTGTTCTTGAACAGGTAGATCTCGCCGGCGATGCCCTCGTCGTGCAGCCGCTGCTCGGCGTCGAGGAGCAGCCCCTCGAGAACCCGCTCCCCCGCCTTGTCGTGGGTGACCAGCTCGACGATGTCGTCGCACTCCGGAGTGGCGTACTCGGGGTGACTGCCGACGTCGAGGTAGAGCCGGGCGCCGTTGCGCAGGAAGACATTGCTGCTGCGGCCCCAGCTGACGACCTTGCGGAACAGGTAGCGGGCCACCTCGTCGGGGCTCAGCCGGCGCTGGCCCTTGAACGTGCACGTGACGCCGTACTCGTTCTCGATGCCGAAGATGCGCCGGTCCACAGCCCAACCCTACGGCCGCGACGGTCGTTGAGGTGCGAAGGCGCGGGGTTCAGACCGGCCGATCGTCCCCGCTGTCGTCGGAGTCGCCTCCGCTGGACGGAGGTGGCGCCACTGGCGGCAGGTCGTCCTGGACGGGGTCCGGCAGCGGCGGCGCGTCGCCGCTCTCCTGGTCGGTCGGATCCGCCGGGTCGTCCGGCGTCGCGTCCGTCGAGGCAGTGCCCGGTGGGTGCTCGGCACCCTCCTCGACCGGGTTCGCCGTGGACGGTCCGCGGTCGCCCAGCAGGCTCTGGAGCCGGTCGGGTCCGATCCGGCTGAACTTCCGTGGCTGGGGGCGAGTCCGGTCGAGGACGGCGACCTCGAGGTCCTTGACCGGAATCACGCGGTCGTCGGGCTCGCCCCGCTCGTTGGTCGAGCGGCCGAGCGCCGCCACCGCCAGCGCGAGCGCCTCGGTGAGCGTGCAGCCCTCGTGGTAGTGCTCGGAGAGGTAGCCCGAGACCACGTCGGCCGCGCCACCGACCACGGCGTACCCCTGCTCGTCGGCGACCTGGCCGTCGTAGGTCAGTCGGTAGAGCTGGTCGTCGGCGACCGCGTCACCGATCTCGGCGACGAAGATCTCGACCTCGTAGGGCTTCTCTCCGCCGCTGGAGAAGATCGTGCCGAGCGTCTGGGCGTAGGCGTTGGCCAGCCCGCGAGCGGTGACGTCGCGACGGTCGTAGGCGTAGCCACGCATGTCGGCGAGGCGGACGCCCGCGATCCGGAGGTTCTCGAACTCGTTGTAGCGCCCGACGGCCGCGAACGCGATCCGGTCGTAGATCTCGGAGATCTTGTGCAGCGCCTGGGAGACGTTCTCGGAGGCCAGCAGGATGCCGTCGACGTATTGGACCGCGACCATCGACCGGCCCCTCGAGATGCCCTTGCGCGCGAAGTCGGCACGGTCCTTCATCAGCTGCTCGGGCGAGACGTAGAACGGCATGCTCATGACGCACCACCTTCGCTCGTGAGCGGAGCGGCCGGTCCGTCGGGCCGGGTCATCCGGCCGGCGATCACCCGGTCGGCGGTGGCGGCGACCTCGTCGTCCGCAAGCCGGCGCCCGCCCTCGGCGGTGATCAGCAGGACGACCGGAAAGATCCGGCGGGTCAGGTCGGGGCCGCCGGTGGCCGAGTCGTCGTCGGCGGCGTCGTAGAGCGCCTGGATCACGGCCTCGACGCACTCGTCGGCCGAGAGGTCCTCGCGGTAGAGCTTCTTCAGCGCGCCTCGGGCGAACAGCGAGCCCGAGCCGACCGAGTGGAACGCGGTCTCCTCGTAGCGGCCGCCCGTCACGTCGTAGCTGAAGATCCTGCCGGAGCCGGTCACCAGGTCGAAGCCGGCGAACAGGGGCACCACGGCCAGTCCCTGCATCGCCATGGCGAGGTTGGAACGGATCAGGGCGGCCAGCCGGTTGGCCTTGCCGTCCATCGAGAGCGTGGAGCCCTCGATCTTCTCGTAGTGCTCGAGCTCGACCTGGAACAGCCGGACCATCTCGACCGCGATGCCGGCCGTGCCGGCGATGCCGACCGCCGAGAACTCGTCGGCCGGAAAGACCTTCTCGATGTCCCTCTGGGCGATGATGTTGCCCATCGTGGCCCGGCGGTCACCGGCCATCACCACGCCGCCGGGAAACGTCGCCGCGACGATGGTCGTGCCGTGCGGGGCGAGGTCACCGGCGTTGCCCTGGGGCAGGGCGCGGCGCGTCGGGAGCAGCTCGGGCGCCTGGTCGGCCAGGAAGTCGGCGAATGACGAGACGCCGGGCTGCAGGAAGGCAGCGGGCAGCCGGGGGTCTCCCCCATTGTTGGAGGGGGTCATGCTTTTTCGGGGTCCCCGCCGAAGCGCGAGCGCAGCGAGCGGTTCGGTGGGGTGATCACTCGCCGCCCTTCTGGATGAAGGACTTCACGAAGTCCTCGGCGTTCGTCTCGAGTACGTCGTCGATCTCGTCGAGGATGGCGTCGATGTCGTCGTCCAGCGCTTCCTTGCGCTCCGCGACGTCGCTCTCGGTGACGGCTTCGGTGGACTCCTCCACCTCCGACGCCTTTCGCGGCTGCTTCTGCTCCTGGGCCATGTCACGACCCTAGCGACAGGCGGCAACGTTCGCTGGCAGGTGACCACTGCTCATCGAGCCTGTCGAGATGTCCGCAGGTGAGGCACCCGCTTGATCGCCGCTCATCGAGCCTGTCGAGATGTCCGCAGGGTCGTCTCCCAGCCCTCGATGCGGGGGTCTCGACAAGCTCGACCAGCGGTGGCCCGGTCGAACTTCTAGCGGGTGAGCTCGGCGACGAGCGCCTCGGCCGTGTCGGACCGGTCCAGCAGCTCGCCGACGTGCGCCTTGCTCCCGCGCAGCGGATCGATGGTCGGGACGCGCTGCAGCGACTCGCGCCCGGGCAGGTCGAAGATCACCGAGTCCCAGGACGCCGCGGCGACCTCGTTGGAGAACTTCTCGAGGCACCGGCCCCGGAAGTAGGCGCGGGTGTCCTCGGGCGGGTCGTGCATCGCCGCCTCGATGGTGGCGTCGTCGAGCAGCCGCTCGATCCGGCCGGCCTGGGCGAGCCGGTGGTAGAGCCCCTTCTCGGGGCGGATGTCGGAGTACTGGTAGTCGATCAGCTGCAGCTTGGCGTCGTCCCACTCCAGGCCGTCGCGCTGGCGGTACTGCTCGAGCAGCTTCAGCTTGGCCACCCAGTCCAGCTCGGAGGCCAGCAGCATCGGGTCGCGCTCCAGGCGGTCGAGCACCGACTCCCAGCGCGCCAGCACGTCGAGGGTCTGGTCGTCCGCGTCGGCACCGAACCGGTCCTCGACGAACTTGCGGGCCAGGTCGAGGTACTCCAGCTGGAGCTGGATGCCGGTCAGCGTGCGGCCGTCGGTCAGGGTCACCGTCTGCTTGAGCGTCGGGTCGTGCGAGATCGCCCGGAGCGCCGAGACCGACCCGTCGATCGTGAGGTCCGCGGTGATGAACCGCTCCTCGATCATCGACAGCACCAGTGCTGTCGTCCCGAGCTTGAGGTAGGTCGAGATCTCGGCCAGGTTCGCGTCGCCGATGATCACGTGCAGCCGGCGGTACTTCTCCGGGTCGGCGTGCGGCTCGTCGCGGGTGTTGATGATGGGTCGCTTGAGCGTGGTCTCCAGGCCCACCTCGACCTCGAAGAAGTCGGCGCGCTGAGTGAGCTGGTAGCCGTGCTCGCGGCCGTCCTGGCCGATCCCGACCCGGCCGGCTCCGGTGAAGACCTGGCGGCTGACGAAGAACGGCGTCAGGTGCCGGACGATGTCGGCGAACGGCGTGGAGCGCCGCATCAGGTAGTTCTCGTGGGCACCGTACGAGGCGCCCTTGTTGTCGGTGTTGTTCTTGTAGCAGACGATCGGCGACCCGCCGGGCAGCTGTCCGGCCCGTCGCGAGGCGTCGAGCATGACCAGCTCGCCGGCCTTGTCCCAGCGCACGATGTCGAGCGGCGTGGTCACCTCCGGCGTGGAGTACTCCGGGTGCGCGTGGTCGACGTAGAGCCGGGCGCCGTTGGTGAGGATGACGTTGGCGAGGCCGAGGTCCTCGTCGGTGAGCTGGGTGGGATCGGCGATCTGCCGGGACATGTCGAAGCCACGGGCATCGCGCAGCGGCGACTCCTCCTCGAAGTCCCAGCGCGCCCGGCGTGCCTTCACGGTGGCCGAGGCGTAGGCGTTGACGACCTGTGAGGACGCGACCATGGGGTTGGCCAGGGGCTGGCCGACCACCGAGATGCCGTACTCGACCTCGGTGCCCATGACTCGTCGCACAGACATGCTTCCAGCGTACGGGTACGCGGGGTCCCAACCTCACGGCCGACCATGGAGCTGCGCCGCGATGCGTGCGACGGCCTAGATGAGACCGCCGCCGCCGCTGCCGCCCGACTCGTTGCGGGTGGTCTTCTGGACGTTGGCCCACAGCCGCGCACTGTCCTGAGCTGCGTCGCCGCTCCGGTTGCCCCGGCCCAACCCCTTCGAGCGGCCGCTCGACCACCAGGCCAGCGCGAACAGCCCGGAGGCAGCGACGACCACGAGCAGGACCACCACCGGCATGCTCACCTCAGAGCCCGCTCGGGCCGGTGTCGTTCGGGAAGTTCCCGGTCATGGTGGAGCCCGTCGCGTTGCCGCGTCGCGTTCGATTGCCAGGACCCCATGGGAACCTCCGAGTGTCCGAGCGTGTGACTGGGTTGACGATCGGGAGCGTCAGGAGGTTCCCGACGGACGACCTAGAGGTACTGGCCGGTGTTGGGGACGGTGTCGATCGAGCGGCCGGGCTCGGTGCCCTGCTTGCCGGTGATGAGCGTGCGGATGAACACGATCCGCTCGCCCTTCTTTCCGGAGATCCGCGCCCAGTCGTCGGGGTTGGTGGTGTTGGGGAGGTCCTCGTTCTCCTTGAACTCGTCCAGGCACGCCTGCAGCATGTGCGAGACCCGGAGACCACGCTGGGCGTGGTCGAGGAAGTCCTTGATCGCCATCTTCTTGGCCCGGTCGACGATGTTCTGGATCATCGCGCCGGAGTTGAAGTCCTTGAAGTAGAGGACCTCCTTGTCGCCGTTGGCGTAGGTCACCTCGAGGAACCGGTTCTCCTCGGTCTCGGTGTACATCCGCTCGACCGTGGCCTGGATCATCGCCGCGACGCAGGCCTCGCGATCCCCGCCGAACTCGGCAAGGTCGTCCGGGTGCAGGGGCAGCTCGGCGATGAGGTACTTGCTGAAGATGTCGCGGGCGGACTCCGCGTCGGGACGCTCGATCTTGATCTTCACGTCGAGGCGGCCCGGCCGCAGGATGGCTGGGTCGATCATGTCCTCACGGTTGGACGCACCGATGACCAGCACGTTCTCGAGCAGCTCGACGCCGTCGATCTCGGACAGCAGCTGCGGGACGATGGTGTTCTCGACGTCCGAGGACACTCCGGAGCCACGGGTGCGGAACAGCGAGTCCATCTCGTCGAAGAAGACGATCACCGGCATCCCGTCGGAGGCCTTGTCGCGGGCCCGCTGGAAGACCAGCCGGATGTGCCGTTCGGTCTCTCCCACGTACTTGTTCAGCAACTCAGGGCCCTTGATATTCAA
>JAWWPK010000153.1:0-5019 GCA_033854925.1 Nocardioidaceae bacterium
GACAAGATCGGCACCTTCGGGATGCTGCGGTTCTGCCTCGGCCTGTTCCCGGAGGCGTCCCACTGGGCGACGCCGCTGGTCGTGGTGCTGGCGCTGATCTCGATCGTCTACGGCGCGTTCGTGGCCATCGGCCAGGACGACATCCTGCGGCTGATCGGCCTGACCTCGCTGAGCCACTTCGGGTTCATCACCCTGGGCATCTTCGTGTTCACCAACCAGGGCGCCAACGGCTCGATCCTCTACATGGTCAACCACGGCATCGCGACCGCGGCGCTGTTCCTGATCGCCGGCTTCGTGATCAAGCGGCGCGGGACCACGCTGATCAGCCGGATGGGCGGCCTCGAGAAGGTCACCCCGGTCGCCGCGGGCCTGTTCCTGGTCGCCGGGCTGGCCACCGCCGGACTGCCGGGGCTGAGCCAGTTCGTCTCCGAGATCCTGGTGCTGATCTCCGCCTTCGACTACCGCTGGTACGTCGGCGCGGTCGCCGTCACCGGCATCGTCCTGGCCGCGATCTACATGCTCTGGGCCTACCAGAGGATGATGACCGGCCCGAACCCGTCCGGCCTCGACGCCGACGTCCGCAGTGCTGAATCTGGGGGGCGAGGCCACTCGGTCGCGGACCTCGGCCGTCGCGAGATCGGCGTCCTGGCGCCGCTGATGCTGGCGCTCGTCCTGTTCGGCTTCTACCCGGCGCCGCTGCTCGACGTCGCCAACCCGTTCTCGGAGCAGCTGCTCCAGCACACGGGCGTGAAGGACGACGGACCACGGGTGCCGGTCGAGGCGCAGGAGGCTGACCGCTGATGGAGAATCCCCACGGCTTCGCGTGCTCCTCCCGCTGCGCTCCTTCCGCCCACGAACCCGCGGGGGCCCCGAAATGACGTTCTCCAAGCCCACCATCGAGTACGCCCAGCTGTGGCCGATGCTCGTCGTCTTCGGGGTCGCCTGCCTCGGCGTCCTCGTGGAGGCGTTCGTGCCGCGCGAGCGGCGCTACCTGACCCAGGCCGCCCTCGCGGTGACCGGGCTCGTGGTCGCGCTCGGCGGCTCGGTCTACGTCGGCCTCGACCTCAAGGCGCTGAAGACCGCCGGTCACGTCGTGGCCCGCGGCAAGATCGCCGCGGAGGGCACGCTTGCCGTCGACGGCCCGTCGCTGTTCATCTGGGGGCTGCTCCTGGTCTTCGCGATCGGCGGCGTACTCCTGTTCGCCGAGCGGCGGCTCGAGGCCGGGGTGTCGGCGTTCGCCGGCCAGGCGGCCGCCCTGCCCGGCACCGAGGCCGAGCGCGAGGCCTCGACCAGGGGCCTCGACCACACCGAGGTCTACCCGCTGCTGATGTTCGCGGTCGGCGGCATGATGCTCTTCCCGACCGCCAACGACCTGCTCACGATGTTCGTCGCGCTCGAGGTGCTCTCGCTGCCGCTCTACCTGCTCTGCGGCCTGGCCCGTCGGCGCCGGCTGCTGAGCCAGGAGGCCGCCCTCAAGTACTTCCTGCTCGGCGCGTTCTCCTCCGGCTTCTTCCTCTACGGCGTCGCGCTGATCTACGGGTTCGCCGGCTCCATGCAGTTCGCCGACATCAACGAGGCGGTGCGCAACGACACCGGGAACTCCACGCTGCTGCTGATCGGCATGGGCATGCTCGCCGTCGGCCTGCTGTTCAAGGTCGGCGCGGTGCCGTTCCAGGCCTGGACGCCCGACGTCTACCAGGGTGCCCCGACCGCGGTGACGGCGTTCATGGCGGCCTGCACCAAGATCGCGGCGTTCGGCGCGCTGCTGCGGCTCTTCTACGTCGCCTTCGGTGCGGACCGCTGGGACTGGCAGCCGATGCTCTGGATCATCGCGATCCTGACGATGGTGCTGGGCGCGATCCTGGCCGTCGTACAGACCGACATGAAGCGGATGCTCGCCTACTCCTCGGTGGCGCACACCGGGTTCCTGCTCACCGGCCTGCTCGGCGTCCAGGCTGCCTCCGCGCTCGGCACGGACGAGATCACCTCGCTGCAGGCGGTGCTGTTCTACCTCGCGACGTACGGCCCGGCCACGGTCGGCACCTTCGCCATCGTGACGCTGGTGCGCGACGCGGGCGGCGAGGCCACCGGGTTCTCGAAGTGGGCCGGCCTCGGCAAGCGCTCGCCGCTGGTCGCCGGGGCGTTCGGCTTCCTGCTGCTCTCGATGGCCGGCATCCCGCTGACCGGTGGGTTCATCGGCAAGTGGGCGGTGTTCGCGGTGGCGCTCTCAGCCGGCGCGTGGCCGGTGGTCCTGGCGGCGATCGTCGCCTCGATCATCTCGGTGTTCTTCTACGTGCGAGTGATCCTGCTGATGTTCTTCGCCGATCCTTCGGAGGACCCTGCCGTCGAGGCGGCCTCGGTCACGACGCCCTCGCTTCTGACCTCGGCGACCATCGCGGTGTGCGTCGCGGTCACGCTGTTCCTGGGCGTGCTCCCGGGCCCGGTTCTCGACCTGGCCGGAAATGCTGGATCATTCATCAGGTGAGCTCAACCGAGGGACTGGCCCTCCCTGTCACCGATCCCGACCTCGAGGCGCGCCTGCGCAGCCGTATGGACGAGGTCGAGAAGGCGCTGTACGGGCACGTGCAGAGCCGGTTCCCGTTCGTCACCGAGGCCGCCTCGCACCTGCTCGACGCGGGGGGCAAGCGGTTCCGGCCGCTGCTGGTGCTGCTGGCCGCCGAGGCCGGTGAGCACCCGAACGTGGACGACGTGGTCACCGCCGCCTGCGTCGTCGAGATCACCCACGTCGGCTCGCTCTACCACGACGACGTCATGGACGAGGCGGACCTGCGCCGCGGCTCGGAGTCGGCCAATGCCCGCTGGGACAACCTGGTCGCGATCCTGACCGGCGACTTCCTGTTCGCGAAGTCCTCCGAGCTCACCGCCCTGCTCGGGGCGGACGCTGTCCGCATCCAGGCGGAGACCTTCACCAGGCTGGTCGTGGGCCAGATCCTGGAGACGGTCGAGCCCGGGCCCGACGAGGACCCGCTGGAGCACTACCTCGAGGTGGTCGCCGGCAAGACCGGCTCCCTCATCGCCACCTCGGCCCGCTACGGCGCCCGCTTCGGCGGCGCCACCCCCGAGGTCGAGCAGGCGCTCGCGGCGTACGGCGAGATCGTCGGCTCCGCCTTCCAGCTCTCCGACGACATCATCGACGTCGCCTCCGACTCGACCGAGTCCGGCAAGACCCCCGGCACCGACCTCCGCGAGGGCGTCCCCACGCTGCCGGTCCTGATGGCTCAAGCCTCCAAGGACCCGTCGGACGCCCGCCTGCTCGAGCTCCTCGCCGGCGACCTCACCGCCGACGCCCCGCACGCCGAGGCCCTGGCCCTCCTCCGCGCGCACGCGGCCATGGCCCAGGCCCGCGCCTACGTCGTCGATCGCGCCACCGAGGCCAAGGCGCACCTCGGCGTACTCCCCGACGGCCCGGTCCGGGCTGCGCTCGAGGCGTTCGCTGACGTGGTCGCCACGCGCTCGTCGTAGCCGTACTGGCACCGCAGCCGGGTTACTGGCTGACCGCTGGCGTCGGTTGAGGCGGGGTGGCGGTGAGCTGGCAACCTGAGTCGGCTCGTCAAAGCTGGGCTGGGTTGCTGGCTGACCGCTGGCGTGGGTTGAGGCGGGGTGGCGGTGAGCTGGCAACCTGAGTCGGCTCGTCCCAGCTGGGCGCGGTTGCTCGCTGACCGCCAGAGTCCCGGAGGGCCAGCGCGGAGGTCAGGACGGATTCGTCCACGTCGGCAGGTTGCCGCTCACGTGGCTGACGCCGGTGCGGGCTGACCCGCGTTTGACGTCCTGAGCAGTCCTCACAGGAGCTTGGTGACCTCGGCGACGACATCGTCGAGGTTGCTCGAGTACACGTCGTGGGGACGATCGGGGAACGCGACGAACCGTCCGCCGGCGCCGAGGTGGCCGAGAAGCTCTTCGGTCGCCTTGCGCAGCACGGGCTTGATCCGCTCGCAGAAGTCTCCGCCGCAGTCCTCGGACTGCATGACGACATATGGCATCTCGTCGGGGATCGGGTCCATGGTGAGGTCGGTGTCGGTGAGATCGATGGACTCCTCGTTGCCCCCCTTGTAGAAGTCGATCTCCATCGACTGCAGCTCCTCGGGGGTCTCCACCTTTCCCGCCCGCCGGATCCACTCGTGGTACGGCGGCACGGGGTTCATGGCGACGAACCCGGCGACGTCCGCGGGGTGGAGCTGCGCGTAGCGGATCGCTTCACTGGCTCCGAACGAGTGGCCGACCAAGACGTACGGCGGCGCGATGGCCGCCTGCACCAAGAAGGTCCCCAGGTCGTCGACGACACTGGTGAGGCTCTGGGGATGGCTGACCGGGTCGCTGGAGCCCTGGCCGGGCCGGTCGTACCAGCAGACCCTGGTCCGCGACTCGAGCGCATAGCTGACCGATGCGAGCTGAGCGCCCGGGTTGCCGAGGCCGGCGACGAGAATCACCGTGGGAGCGCCGTCTCTGCTCACCCCTAGGCAAGAACCGGTGATGGTGCCTCCCCGGACCGTCGCCGTGACTGCCTCTGCCGGAGTCTCGGATGTGGTCTCGGACGGGCTCTCTTGCACGGACGTCCCGCTCGTGGGCGAGGTCGTGGTCCCGCCGGACGCCGAGGTGTCTCCGCCACAGCCCAGCGTGGCGAGGTTGATCCCCAGGAGCGCGGTGAGCGTGACCACGCCTCGTCGCATGGCTGGCGTCCGGGTGAGGTTGCGGCTGTAGGTGTCGGTCATGAGTCCTCCTGCACGACAACAGTGTGCGGATCTGGCCCTCTTGCGTCCTCCGTGCTGGCCCCGAAGATCGAGAGCGTGTGGGCCCGGGCGGCCGTCGTGGTCAGACGGCCGAAGCCAGCGCGGTCAGCCGCAGCTGGCGCCGGCGGTGGTTGTTCGCCTCGTAGGTGAACATCACCAGCGCGACCCACACCAGCACGAACCCGACCCAGCGGCCGGGTGGCATGTCCTCGTGGAAGTAGAGGACCCCGAGGGCGAACTGGATGATCGGCGCGAGGTACTGCAGCAGCCC
>JAWWPK010000154.1:0-7466 GCA_033854925.1 Nocardioidaceae bacterium
GCCCCGGCCCTGCGGACTCCCGACGGCGTCACCTGGACGTACGGCGAGCTGCGCCGCCGGTCCAACCAGGTCGCCCAGGTGCTCGTCGAGGATCTCGGCCTGGTCCCCGGGGGCCGGGTCCTCCTCCGCTCACCCAACAACCCGTGGACGGTGGCAGCGTGGCTCGGCGTCCTCAAGGCCGGTGGCGTCGTGGTCACCACCATGGCGGCGTTGCGGTCGCGGGAGCTCGCACCGATCGTGGACCGCACCCGGCCGGCCATCGCCCTGGTCGACCACAGGTTCGTCGACGACGTCAGCTCGATACGCGACTCCTCGGCTCCGGATCTGCTCGTCGTCCCCTATGGAGGCGACGCGGACGACGACCTCTCCCGTCGCGTCGAGGCCAAGTCGGGAGAGTTCGCCGCCGTGCTGACCTCGGCCGACGACGTCGCCCTGTTCGGTCCGACCTCGGGGAGCACCGGAGTCCCGAAGATCACCATGCACTTCCACCGCGACGTGCTGGCGATCAACGACACCTTCGGCCGGACTCTCGAGCTCGGCTCCGGCGACCTGGTCGCCTGCACGGCCCCCCTCGCGTTCACGTTCGGACTGGGCATGCTGGTCGTGTTCGCCCTGCGAGCTGGTGGCTGCGCCCTCCTGACCGAGCAGGTCACGCCCGTCCAGCTGGCGGACCTCGTCGCCGAGCACGGGGTCACGGTCCTGGCGACGGCCCCGACGGCGTACAAGCAGATCCTCAAGTCCGGCAACATCGGTCAGCTCTCCGGGCTCCGGGCGGCGGTGAGTGCCGGCGAGCACATCCCGCAGGCGGTCTGGGAGCAGATCCGCGACTCCGTGGGCCTGGAGATCATCGATGGCATCGGGGCCACGGAGATGCTGCACATCTTCATCTCGACGGTGGGTCACCCCGTCCGGCCGGGGTCGACCGGAAAGCCGCTGCCCGGCTACCGCGCTGCGGTGCTCGGCCCGGACGGCCGGCCGGTCGGACCGGGCGACGAGGGACGGCTCGCCGTGATCGGGCCGGTGGGTTGTCGCTACCTCGACGACGATCGGCAGCTGGGCTACGTCGTGAACGGCTGGAACGTCACGGGGGACACCTTCCGGGTCGACGAGGACGGCTACTTCTACTACTGCGCCCGCACCGACAACATGATCGTGTCCTCGGGCTACAACATCGGCGGGCCCGAGGTCGAGGCGGCCCTCGACGACCACCCCGACGTCGTCGAGGCTGCTGTGGTCGCTGAGCCCGACCCCGAACGCGGCGCCATCGTCTGTGCGTTCGTGGTGCTCAGGGAGGGCGTGGTCGGCGACGCCGCGAAGGCCAAGGAGCTGCAGGACTTCGTCAAGGGCCAGCTCGCGCCGTACAAGTACCCGCGCGACGTCCGGTTCGTGCCGTCGCTGCCGCGCAACGCCAGCGGGAAGCTGCAGCACTTCCGGCTGCGGGAGAGCCTGGAGGTCGGCGCATGAGGATCGCCGTCGCTGGTGGCGGACCGGGTGGCCTCTACCTCGCCGCCCTCATGAAGGGCCTGGACGCGCGACACGACATCACCGTGTGGGAGCGCAACGCTCCTGACGACACGTTCGGCTTCGGCGTGGTGTTCTCCGACGAGACGCTGGGCGCCATCGAGACCGCGGACGTCGAGGTCTACGGACGGATGGAGCACCAGTTCGCCCGCTGGACGGACATCGACGTCGAGGTCGACGGGCACGCATTCACCGTCGGTGGCCAGGGCTTCGCGGCGATGAGCCGCAAGGAGCTGTTGCGCATCCTCCAGGAGAGGGTGGCGGACCTCGGAGTCACGGTGCACTTCCAGACCGAGGCGCCCGACCCCGACGACCTGCGGGCCGACTACGACCTCGTGGTGGCTGCGGACGGGCTGAGCTCCGTGGTGCGCGGCCGCTACGCCGACGTGTTCCAGCCGTCCCTGGACCGGCGTCACAACAAGTACATCTGGTTCGGCACGGACCTGGTGTTCGAGGCGTTCCAGTTCTTCGTCAAGCAGACGGAGTGGGGAACCATGCAGATCCACGGCTATCCCTACTCCGACGCCGGGTCGACGTTCATCGTCGAGATGCACGAGGACGTCTGGCGCCGGGCGGGCCTGGACCGGACCGAGGGGACGACGTTCCCGCCCGGGGTCTCGGACGACTACGCCGTCGAGCGGATCAAGGAGATCTTCGCCGACGAGCTGGGCGGTCACCGGATCCTGACCAACAACTCCAAGTGGCTGAACTTCCACACGGTGCGCAACGAGCGCTGGCACGACGGCAACGTCGTGCTCGTCGGGGATGCCGCGCACACCGCGCACTTCTCGATCGGTTCTGGCACCAAGCTGGCCATGGAGGACGCTCTGGCCCTGGCCGCGTGCCTCCACGAGCAGCCCGACGTCGAGGCCGCCCTCGCGGCGTACCAGACCGAGCGGAAGCCCGTCGTGGAGTCGACCCAGCGCGCCGCGCAGGCCTCCCTCGAGTGGTTCGAGAACATCGGCATGTACGCCGACCAGGACCCGGCGCAGTTCGTCTTCAACCTGATCACGAGGTCGCGTCGGATCACCTTCGAGAACCTGAAGGACCGCGACCCGGAGTTCGCGACCCGGATGGAGGTCGAGTTCGCCCGGCACCAGGGCGCCGACGAGGTCACCCCGGCCATGTTCCAGCCGACGCGGATCGGCGAGCTCGTGCTGAAGAACCGCATCATCCTGTCGTCGATGGACATGTACGTCGCCGAGGACGGGCTGCCCAACGACTTCCACCTCGTCCACCTCGGTTCCAAGGCCCTGGGTGGCGCGGGACTGGTGATGACCGAGATGGCCTGTGTGTCGCCGGAGGGCCGGATCACCCCCGGATGCCCCGGCATGTGGAACGACGACCAGCGTGATGCCTGGGGCCGGGTGGTGGACTTCGTGCACCAGAGGTCCACGGCCCGGATCGGGATGCAGCTGGGCCACTCGGGGCGCAAGGGCTCGACCCGACTGATGTGGGAAGGCATGGACGAGCCGCTCCCGGAGGGCAACTGGGAGGTCATGGGGCCCTCCGCCCTGTGCTACGGCGCGGGCAGTCAACTCCCCCGCGAAGCGACCCGCGACGACCTGGACCAGGTCGTCGAGCAGTTCGCGGAGGCAGCCAGACGGGCGACCGAGGCGGGCTTCGACCTGGTCGAGGTGCACGCCGCACACGGCTACCTGCTGTCGTCCTTCCTGTCGCCAGTCTCGAACCAGCGCACCGACGACTACGGCGGGCCGATGGCCAACAGGCTGCGGTTCCCGCTCGAGGTCTTCGACGCAGTCCGTGCCGAGGTCCCGGAGTCGATTCCGGTGACGGTCCGGATCTCGGCGACCGACTGGCTGCCGGACGGCAACACCGAGCATGACGCCGTCGAGATCGCCCGCGCGTTCATCGCCCACGGTGCAGCCGCCATCGACGTCTCGTCCGGGCAGGTCTCCGAGGACGAGAAGCCGGCGTACGGGCGTTCGTACCAGACGCCGTTCGCCGACCGGATCCGTCACGAGGTGGCCCGCGCGGCGGGCGTGCCGGTCATCGCGGTGGGGGCGATCTCGTCCTACGACGACGTCAACTCGATCCTGCTCGCCGGTCGCGCCGACCTGTGCGCCCTGGGCCGGAGCCACCTCTACGACCCGCAGTGGACGCTGCACGCAGCGGCTGAGCAGGACTACCAGGGCCCCGGCGCCGAGTGGCCACTGCCGTGGCAGGCCGGCCGTCGCAGGCCACCCACGGCGCGCACGGACAAGATCCCGCCCCGGCTCGCGTTGCTCCGCGACGAGGGGGCTGCCCCGGTGCACGTCCGCTGGCGGCCGCGCCAAGCGCTGAGCCTTGTGGGCCACGGGCTGGCTGGGGAACGCTGACGGACGTGCCCGCAGCTGACGCTCCGACCGAGGCGTCGGTCGTCGTGATCGGCGGTGGCGTCATCGGCCTCAGCGCGGTCTACCACCTGGCGGCGTCCGGGGTCTCGGACGTGGTGCTCGTCGAGCAGGACGAGCTCGGGTCCGGGTCGACCTGCAAGGCGGCCGGCGGCGTGCGGGCGCAGTTCTCCGACGCGGTCAACATCGAGCTCGGGCTGCGCAGCCTGCGGACCTTCGAGACGTTCCGCGAGGAGTTCGGGCAGGAGATCGACCTGCACCAGGTCGGCTACCTGTTCCTGCTAGAGCACTCCGAGCACGTCGAGCTCTTCGAGAAGAGCGTCTCGCTGCAGAACGAGCTCGGCGTCCCGAGCCGGATGATCGACGTCGCCGAGGCGAAGCGACTCTCGCCCCTCATCGACACCGAGGGGCTGCTGGCCGCGGCGTACTCACCGACCGACGGCCACTGCACCCCGGAGTCGGTGGTTCTCGGCTACGCGACCGCCGCCCGACGGGCCGGCGCCACCCTGCTGCGCGGCACCGCGGTCGAGGGGATCGACCTGGATGGTCGCCGCATCTGCGCGGTGCGGACCAACCGCGGCACCATCCGCACCGGGGCGGTGGTCTGCGCGGCCGGTCCGTGGTCGGCGGGGATCGGCGCGATGGTCGGGGTCGACCTGCCGGTCACCCCGGAGCGCCGGGAGATCGTGGTGACCGAGCCGGTCCCGGGGCTCGACCCGCGGACCCCGTTCACGATCGACTTCGCCAGCACCTTCTACTTCCACGTGGAGGGCGCGGGGCTCCTGATGGGGATGTCCGAGCCGGACCTGCTCCCCGACGCCGTCGAGCGGCGGACGCCGACGCTGAGCAGCGTCGGCATCGCCAGCGGCTGGGCGGGGCTCTACGAGAACACCCCGGACCACAACGGCCTGATCGGCGAGTCGGACGAGGTCGACCGCTTCCTCTACGCCACCGGCTTCTCCGGCCACGGCTTCCTGATGGGACCCGCCGTCGGCGAGGTGGTGCGCGACCTGTATCACGGAGTCAGGCCGGTCGTGGACGTCAGCGGACTCGACGTACGCCGGTTCCGCGACAGCGGCGTCCGGCCCGAGCTCAACATCGTCTAGACCCAGGAGTGCTCGATGACCCTTCCCACCCGTGACGAGCTGACCGCCCTCGCGGAGGCCGTGGCCGCTCGCTGCGGAGTCAAGGTCGCACGGGGAGACCGCACGGCGTCCTCACCGGTGAACGGCGAGGTGCTCAGCTCGCTGGTCTACGCCGATGCCACGGCAGTCGACGACGCCGTGCAGCGTGCGCAGGAGGCGTTCCTAGCCTGGCGCAAGGTGCCCGCCCCCGCCCGCGGTGCCCTCGTGAAGCGGTGGGCCGAGCTGCTCGCCGAGCACAAGGAGGACCTCGCCACCCTGGTCAGCCTCGAGGTCGGCAAGATCACCTCGGAGGCGCGCGGCGAGATCCAGGAGATGATCGACATCTGCGACTTCGCCGTCGGGCTGTCGCGTCAGCTGTACGGCCGGACCATGCCGTCCGAGCGCCCCGGCCACCGGCTGATGGAGACCTGGCACCCGCTTGGCGTGGTGGGTGTCATCAGCGCCTTCAACTTCCCGGCGGCGGTCTGGTCGTGGAACACCGCGGTCGCGCTGGTCTGCGGCGACCCGGTGGTGTGGAAGCCCTCCGAGCAGACGCCACTCACCTCGCTGGCGTGTGCCGCGATCCTGGGCCGCGCGCTCGAGGAGCACGGCGCGCCGGCGGACGCCTCGCAGGTGCTGATCGGCGGCGCCGACGTCGGCCAGGCACTGGTGGACCACTCCGGAGTCGCGCTGGTGAGTGCCACCGGGTCGACGCGGATGGGCCAGGCGGTGGGGCCTCGGGTCGCCGGCCGGTTCGGCCGCACCCTGCTCGAGCTCGGTGGCAACAACGCGGCCGTCGTCGGCGCGAGCGCCGATCTCGACCTGACCACCCGCGGCATCGTCTTCTCCGCCGCGGGCACGGCCGGCCAGCGCTGCACCACGATGCGCCGCGTGATCGCGCACCGCTCCGTGGTCGACGACCTCTCCGACCGGCTGACCGGCGCCTACGAGCGCCTGCCCATCGGGAACCCGATGGCCGAGGGCACTCTGGTCGGCCCGCTGATCCGCCGCACGGCGTACGACGGCATGCAGGCCTCGATCGCCCGAGCGACCGAGGAGGGCGGGAAGGTCGTGGCCGGCGGTGGCCGGGTGCTCGAGGACCAGGCTGCCGACGCCTACTACGTGCAGCCCGCGATCGTGCGTATGGAGACCCAGACGTCGGTGGTGGCACGGGAGACCTTCGCGCCACTGCTCTACCTGGTGCCGTACGACGAGTTCGACGAGGCCATCGCGCTCAACAACGCCGTCCCGCACGGGCTGTCGTCCAGCGTCTTCACCAGCGACCAGGCCGAGGCCGAGCTGTTCCTGTCCGACGAGGGCTCGGACTGCGGGATCGCCAACGTCAACATCGGCACCTCCGGCGCCGAGATCGGTGGCGCGTTCGGCGGTGAGAAGGAGACCGGCGGCGGGCGCGAGTCCGGCTCGGACGCGTGGCGGGCCTACATGCGCCGGGCCACCAACACCGTGAACTTCTCGGGTGAGCTGCCGCTGGCGCAGGGCGTCGACTTCACAGTCTGAGGGCCTGACGGGCCGCGACCAGGATCTCGTCCTCCTGGAGGAGCACGGTGTCGGCCGCCGGCCCGAGCGGGACGAACGAGTCCGCACTGGTCACCCGCGAGACCGGCGCCTCGATCCCGGCGTCCACGAGCGCGGCGAGCACGCCCTCGGAGACCCCGCCGCTGAGTCGGGTCTCGTCCACCACCAGGACGGCGGCCGCACGGGCAGCGGCCTGCACGAGGGCGGCGACGGGGAGCGGCGCCACCCACGCGAGGTCGAGGACCGTGCAGCCGAAGCCGTCCGCGCGCAGCGCCGCGGCCACCCGCAGGCTCATGAAGACCCCGTTGCCGAACGTCACCATGAGCAGGTCCCGCCCGGTGCCGTAGCCGACCACGTCGCCGACGGCGGCCCGGGTCGAGGCATCGAACGGCGCGAGCCAGCCCGCGTCGCCGTCGAACAGGTCTCGCGTGTGGTAGCGGGCGATGGGCTCGACGAACACGCAGACCCGGCCCGCGCGCGCCAGGTCGAGGCAGCCGCGCAGCAGCCCGGGCGCGCTGTGCGGATGGCTGGCGACGGCCACCGCGATCCCCGGGATGTCGCGCAGCACGGCGAGTGAGTTGTCGTTGTGGAAGTGGCCGCCGAACCCCTTCTGGTAGGCCAGCCCAGGGAGGCGCAGGACCATGCCGTTGGCGTACTGGCTGTCCGAGAAGAACCGCAGCGACGCGGCCTCGCCCCGGAGCTGGTCCTCGGCGTTGTGCAGGTAGGCGAGGTACTGGATCTCCGGCACCGGCAGGAACCCCGCGAGGCTGGTGCCCAGCGCCGTGCCGAGGACGGTCTGCTCGTCGAGGAGGGTGTCGAAGACGCGGGTGGACCCGAAGCGGGCGTGCAGACCGCGCGTCACGCCGTACACCCCGCCCTTGGCCGCCACGTCCTCGCCGAAGACCAGAACGTTGCCGTCGTCCTCCAGCTC
>JAWWPK010000155.1:0-8877 GCA_033854925.1 Nocardioidaceae bacterium
CTCCCGATGAAGGTGGCGCAGGGCGTCGCCGACGGGTCGGTGTCGCTCGCCTTCCGCCGCTGGCGCAAGCAGGACGTGGTGCCCGGGCAGGTGTTCACGACCTCGGCGGGTCTCGTCCGGGTCGACGCGGTCTCGGTGGTCGACGCCGGTGGGATCACCGACGAGGCTGCGCAGCGTGCAGGGTGGCCGGACGCCGAGCGCCTGCTTCGCCGGCTGGCGCCCGAGGGGGAGACCTACCGGGTCGAGCTGTCGTACGCCGGACCGGACCCGAGGGTCGCGCTGCGTTCGTCTGCCGAGCTCACTCCAGACGATGTCGTGGAGCTGGACAAGCGGCTCGAGCGGCTGGACCGCGCGTCCTCGCACGGCCCGTGGACGCTGCACTACCTCGAGCTGATCCAGGCCCATCCGCAGCGCCGGGCGCCGGACCTGGCGGAGCTGGTCGGCCGCGAGACGGCACCGTTCAAGATCGACGTGCGCAAGCTGAAGAACCTCGGGCTCACCGCCTCCTTCCCGGTCGGTTACGAGGTCTCGCCGCGCGGGTTGTCCTACCTGTCTCGCACCACCCGCCGCTGATCGACCGCACGGTTGTAATTCACCCCAATCCGTCCACACGCCGGCTCGTTCGGACGTACGGTCCCCGGCATGCGCGCGCTCCTCGTCGCCGCGGCCCTGGCCGCTGCGTGCCTGGTCGGCCCGGCCGCCATGGCCGACGTCGACGGAGGCGGCCTGCCCGTCGAGGACTACGCGACGTACGACCCGCAGACCACGTGCACCAAGCAACCCCGCGTCGGCACCGTGGCCCTCGGCGAGTGGCTGGTCGCGACGTACGGCGGCGGTGGTGGTGCGGTGAACCGTCCGTGCTCCGACGCCGGCTCCTCCGAGCACAAGGACGGCCGCGCGGTCGACTGGGTCCTGAACGCCGAGAACCCCACCGACCGGAAGCTGGCCAAGACCTTCCTCGCCGCCGCCTTCGCCACCGACGCGGCGGGCAACCCGGCCGCGCTGGCCCGCCGGATGGGGATCATGTACATCATCTGGAGCGACCGCTTCTACCCGGCGTACCACCAGTTCCAGCCCGAGACCTACCTCTCGTCCTCGTGCCGCTCGAAGAAGCGCTGCTCCAAGACGCTCCGCCACCGCGACCACATGCACATCTCGCTGTCGAAGGCCGGCGCCAAGGGGCTGACCAGCTTCTACGTCGACCTGCTGCCGGCCACCCCGTCGCAGTAGCGCCCTGCATCGCGACGCGGATGGACCACGGCGCTCAATTCGGCATGCCTGGCGCCGCGTCGTGCGATCACGGTGCTCGGTCGGGGTTGCCTGCCGCTGGGCGACAGGCAGAGAGTGGTCCACATGGAGAAACGAAGACTGGGACGCCTCGAGCATCACAGCTCGGTTCTCATCTACGGCGCGGCGGCGTTGGGTGATGTGTCACAGGACGCGGCGGACCGCTCCATCGAAGAGGCCCTCGCAGCGGGCATCAACCACTTCGACGTGGCAGCGGACTACGGGGAAGCCGAGCTGCGGCTGGGACCATGGATGTCGCAGATCCGCGACCGCATCTTCTTGGCGACGAAGACGGGCCTCAGGGACAAGGAGTCGGCGTGGCAGCAGATCAATGACTCGTTGCGCCGGCTCCAGACCGACCATGTCGACCTGTTGCAGCTCCACGCGATCGGTGAGCTGGATGAGCTGGAGGCAGCGACTCGGCCCGACGGCGCCCTCTCGGCCGCGGTGAGGGCGCAGGAGGAGGGCCTGATCGGGGCGATCGGCATCACCGGCCATGGCGATCAGGCCCCCGCAACCCACCTGGAAGCCTTGCGCCGCCATCCGTTCGCGACGGTTCTCACGCCGCTCAACCCCGTGCTGTGGCGCAACGAGTCGTACCGCGCCGACTACGAGGCTCTCGTCGACGAGGTCCGACGCCAAGACGCCGGCCTGATGACCATCAAGACCCTCTCGCGTCGCAACTGGCCTGAACGTGCGGAGCATTCACACGCCACGTGGTACGAGCCCTACGCCGACCAGGCACGCATCACTGCGGCCGTTTCGTGGGTTCTGTCCCACCGCGAGGTGACAGGCATCCCCACCGCCGGAGACGTTGGGCTCCTGGGCATGATGATTCAGGCCGAGCAGACCCGGACGTCCATCAGCGAGGCGGAGGGACAACTGGCCAGAGACGGCGAGTACTCCTCGCCATTCATCGCCATGCCCTTCTGAATGGTGCGGGAGATCGTCGAGCACTCCTACGAGCTGGTGGTCAGTGCCCCGCCGAAGCGAGCCAGGCCTCCCGGGTGATCTCGTAGCTCACGTCGCCCTGCTCCCAGCCGTCGATCGGGTCCTCCCACTCTCCTACCCAGGTGTCGACGTGCCGCAGGCCGGCCTTGCTCAGCACTGCTCGGGAAGGGGCGTTCACGGCCATCGTGCTGGCCACCACGCGGGCGATGTCGGGACATGAGAAGGCCTGGTCGACCATCCGGAGGGCGCCTTCGGTCGCGAGCCCGCGCCCCCACGCCGCACGGACCAGCCGGTAGCCGAGCCCGGCCTGAGCAGCGTCAGTCGCGAACGAGCTGGCCGACCACCAGCCGACGAACTCATCGTCCGCGAACCCCACCCAGTAGCCCAGGCCGCGAGCGGAGTCGGACTGGAGCGTGCGGCGTCGGTGCCACTCGTCCGTGGTCTCGACGGGGGTCGCGGCCCGGCCCAGGATGAACCGCATGACTTCGGGATCGCTGTTGAGCTCGACCAGGAGCGGCAGGTGCGCGTCGTCGACCGGTTCCAGACGCAACCGGGAGCTGGCCAGCATCAGGAGGCCCGCGCGGCCCTCGCGGCCCGCTTCGCCTGGAGCCTGCGCTGCTTGGCCACGAACCGGATCGACGACGCGGCGACGAACGACGGCGAGAGCCGGCCGATCCGCCAGGCGATCCGGGCGGTGCGCGGAGTCACCAGGAGCGGCTTGTTCGAGGCCACCGCCTCGAGGACCTGCGCGGCGAGCACGTCGGGGTCGAGCGGGCGGCGCACGCCCTGGCCCTTGAGGAAGTAGTCGCGGCCGTGGAACCGGCCGACCGCGCCCTTGTCGAGGATCGGGGTGTCGACGGCCGACGGGCAGACGGCGGTGACGCCGACCCCGAACTCGGCGGCCTCGGAGCGCAGCGCCAGGGAGAGGCCGACGACGGCGTGCTTGGTCATGACGTACGACGTGAGCAGGCCGGCCGCCATCAGCCCGCCCATCGAGGCGGTGTTGACGATGTGGCCGCTGCGCTGGTCGACCATCACCGGGTACGCCGCGTGGACGCCGTGGACGACCCCGCGGATGTTGACGTCGATGATCGAGTTCCAGTGGTCGAGGGTGAGCTCCTGGGTCTCGCCGCCGATGCTGATGCCGGCGTTGTTGAACATCAGGTCCAGCGACCCGTGCTCGGCCGCGACGTCAGAGACCAGCGCAGCGACGTCCGCGGCCGAGGTGACGTCGAGCAGGACGGCCCGGGCGGTGCCAGGTCCGGTGACGGAGGCGACCGTCTTCTCAGCGGCCGAGAGGTCGACGTCGGCACACACCACCGAGGCGCCCGCAGAGACGAGCGCACGGGACAGCGCCGCCCCGATCCCGGAGCCGGCGCCGGTGACGATCGCGGAGCGACCCTTGAATCGCTCAGCGAGGTCTACTCGGCCCACTCCGCCTGCCAGCCCTCCACGTCGCTCGCGGGCCGCGCGGCCGGTCCGACGTAGATCGCCGAGGGCCGGATCAGGCGCCCGTTCCGCTTCTGCTCGAGGATGTGGGCCGACCAGCCGCCGGTACGGGCGCAGGTGAACATCGAGGTGAACATGTTCGCCGGGACCTCGGCGAAGTCGAGGACGATCGCGGCCCAGAACTCGACGTTCGTCTCCAGGACCCGGTCGGGGCGGCGCTCGCGCAGCTCGGCCAGGGCAGCCTTCTCGAGCGCCTCGGCCACCTCGTAGCGCGGGGCGTTGAGCTCGCGGGCGGTACGCCGCAGCACCCGGGCGCGCGGGTCCTCGGCCCGGTAGACCCGGTGGCCGAAGCCCATCAGCCGCTCCCCGTCGTCGAGCACGCCCTTGACGTAGCCCTCGGCGTCACCGGACTTCTCGACCTCCTCGATCATGGTCAGCACGCGCGCGGGCGCACCGCCGTGCAGCGGGCCGCTCATCGCGCCGATCGCGCCGGAGAACGCCGCAGCGACGTCGGCGCCCGTGGAGGTGATGACCCGGGCGGTGAACGTGGAGGCGTTCATGCCGTGCTCGGCCGCGGAGGACCAGTAGGCGTCGATCGCCTTGACGTGCTTGGGGTCCGCCTCGCCCTTCCAGCGGATCAGGAACTTCTCCGCGAGAGTGCTGCCCTTGTCGACCTCGCGCTGCGGCACGATCGGGAGCCCGAGTCCGCGGGCCGCCTGCGCGGCGTACGACAGCACCATGACCGCGACCCGCGAGAGGTCGAGCCGGGCCTGCTCGTCGGAGATGTCGTAGGTCTGTTGCATCCCGAGCATCGGCGCCAGCATCGCCACGCCGGCCTGCACGTCGGCGCGGACGTCACCGGTGTGGATCGGGATGGTGTACGGCTCGGCCGGCGGGAGGCCGGGCTGGTAGGTGCCGTCGATCAGCAGCCCCCACACGTTCTCGAACGGCACCCGCCCGACGATCTCCTCGATGTCGACGCCGCGGTATCGCAGCGCCGACCCCTCCTTGTCGGGCTCGGCGATCTCGGTCCTGAACGCGATGACGCCTTCCAGACCTTCGTGTACCTCTACCTCAGCGCCGTCCTCAGCCATGTCGGGCATTGTGCCGGTAGGTCGAATCGGACGCGAGGGTGCCCGTATGTTGTGCGTCCATGGACCCCGACGCGCTCGACTCGGTCGCCGCGGCCCGGGAGGAGTACACCCGCGGCGGGCTGGTCGAGTCCGACCTGCTGCCCGACCCGATCGCGATGTTCCGGCGCTGGTACGACGACGCGCAGGCGGCCGGGCTGCACGAGCCGAACGCGATGGTGGTCGCCAGCGTGTCGGCGGCCCCTCCCGATGGACAGAGCGCCCCGTCGGCGCGGCTGGTGCTGCTCAAGGGCGTCTCCGAGGCCGGCTTCGTCTTCTACACCAACACCGGCTCCCGCAAGGGCGCGGAGCTGGCCGGCAACCCCCGGATCGCGCTGCTCTTCCCGTGGCACCCGCTGGAGCGCCAGGTCCGCGTCGGTGGCACCGTCACCCTGCTCCCGCGGGCCGAGGTCGACGCCTACTTCGCGGTCCGCCCGCGCGGCTCCCAGCTCGGCGCCTGGGCCTCGCACCAGTCGAGGGTCGTCTCGGGTCGTGACGAGCTGGTCACGGCGTACGACGAGGCCGAGCAGCGCTACGGCGACGGCGCGGTGCCGACGCCCGAGGAGTGGGGCGGCTACCTCGTGCACCCCGAGTCCGTGGAGTTCTGGCAGGGCCGACCGAGCCGGATGCACGACCGGCTGGTCTACCGGCGTACGCCGGACGGCTGGCGCACCGAGAGACTGGCTCCCTGACCGGAAGGAATGGCCCCAAGTGACCATGGGACCAGCGCAGCTGCAGCCATAACCTTGTCGGCCGTGACCACACTGCTGTTCCGGGGCAACACGCGACTGCTGATCAGGGCCCTGCCCTTCGCTGCCGTGATCGTCGTTCTCAAGCTGATCATCGACTCGACCAGCTGGAACGAGCTCGAGCTGAGCCCGCTGCTGACTGCTGCCGTGTCGGCCGAGGTCTTCATCGTCGGCTTCATGCTGGCGGGCACCACCGGCGACTTCAAGGAGGCCGAGCGGCTCCCCGGGGAGATCGCGGCCAGCCTCGAGACGATGGCCGACGAGTGCCTGATCACCTGGCAGGACATCCGTCTCGACGAGGCTCGCGGGTGCGTCCGGCAGTTGCTCGACGTCGGCCAGTCGATCCGCGCGTGGCTGCTGGCGAACGACGGCCTGGACGGCGTGATGACCGAGCTGCGAGGCCTCAACGACCCGTTCCTGGTGATGGCGCCGAGGATCCAGGCCGGCTTCACCACCCGCCTCAAGGGCGAGCAGCACAACGTGCGGCGGTTTGTGCTCCGGATGGACACCATGCGGCGGACGTCGTACGTCTCGGCCGGCTACCTGCTGGCCGAGGTGACCGCGCTGATCCTGATCGTCGTCATGCTCTGCACCAACATGGGCGCCCTGGTCCCGACCCTCGCCCTGATCGGGCTGATCACCTACCTGCTGGTCTACCTCTTCAGCCTGATCCGCGACCTCGACAACCCCTTCGAGTACGCCAACGGCCAGCCCGGCGCCGCCGACGTCGACCTCGGCATCCTCGATCGCAGCGACGCGCGACTCAGGGAGATCCTCGCCTCGATGGTCGGCGACCCGGCACCGGCCGGCTCGTACGGCGCCGTCGGCTCGGCCACGTCGCCGCCCACCAAGGGCGTGACCGCCGCGGTCGCCGCGGTCGCGGCCGCCGCCGCCGGGCAGGTCGACGGTTCGGCCCCCGTGGCGGCCGATGCCGGCAGCTCCGGTGACGTCGGGGATCCGGGCGTCTGACCAGGACGTCCCAAGCACGTGGTCCGTGGCGATCGGCACGGGGACCCTGGGGAGGGATCCGATCGTCACGGATCACGCACGCCGGAGAGCGGGTCCGAGGAACGAGGACACGCTCTCGTACGGCGTGGGTCGAGCGCGCGGGCGGCCGAGGAACGAGGTCGCAACCGCGCAGCCGAGACACTCCGCAGCCTGCGCTGGGACCACACCTCGGACGCGAGCGATGAGCTCAGATGCGTTCCAGCCTCGGGCTGCGGTGGTCTCGACCCGCCTGTCGCGACTTCGTTCCTCAGTCGCGAGGCTTGCTCGACCTGCGTGAGCCCACGGCGCTCGCTCGTTCCTCGCGATCGCCAGCTCACTTGTGAGTGAGTGCTCACTCACTTACCCTGTCCGATGTGCCTGACACCGAAGTACGCCGCGAGCGCGCCCGGCCGCTGTCGCCGGAGGAGCGCCGCGACAAGCTGATCGACGCGACCCTCAGCCTGCTCCGCGAGCACGGCCGGGCCGTGACGACGCGGCAGATCGCCGAGGCGGCCGGCGTCGCCGAAGGCACGATCTTCCGGGTCGTCGAGTCCAAGGAGGAGCTCGTCGAGCTCGCGATCACCCGGGCCTTCGAGCCCGGGGCCCTGGCGGACCGGATCCTGGAGATCGACCCCGACCGGCCGCTCGAGGAACGGCTGCTGAACCTGGCCTCGATCCTCCAGCAGCGGTTCCGGGCGACCTTCGAGCTGATGAAGAAGGTCGGCATGGTCCGTCCCGCCGACCACGTGCACGACAGCCCCGAGGCGGTGGCCGTCCGGGAGCGGATGCAAGCCCTGCTGGAGGCCGTCGTGGGCGCCGACGCCGCACGGCTCTCGGTGCCGGCCCGCGACCTCGTGCACCGGTTGCGACTGCTCACCTTCGCGGGCAGTCACCCGCACATCTCCGACGGGGTGATGCTCACCCCGGAGGAGATCGTGTTCACCCTCCTGCACGGGCTGCTGCGCCCCGAGGACAGGCCCACGAAAGGCAAGGACGCCTGATGCTGCTCCGGCTGCTGCGCACGCACCTGGCGCCGTACAAGCCCTGGCTGGCCGCCATCGTGGTGCTGCAGTTCATCGCCACCGTCGCGATGCTCTACCTGCCCAGCCTGAACGCCGACATCATCGACAACGGCGTAGCGGTCGGCGACACCAGCTACATCTGGCACACCGGCGCGCTCATGCTCGGCGTCTCACTGCTGCAGATCCTCTGCTCGGTGGTCGCGGTCGCGTGCTCGGCCCGGACCGCCATGTCGTTCGGCCGCGACGTGCGCGGCGCGGTCTTCCACCGGGTCGGCTCGTTCTCCGGTCGCGAGGTCTCCCAGTTCGGCGCACCGTCACTGATCACCCGCAACACCAACGACGTCCAGCAGGTGCAGATGCTCGCCCTGCTGAGCTGCTCGCTGGCCGTCCAGGTGCCGATCATGATGATCGGTGGCATCTTCATGGCGATGCGCCAGGACCTCGGCCTGTCGTGGCTGCTCGCGATCGTCGTGCCGGCGCTGTTCCTGTCCGTGGGCCTCGTGGTCTCGCAGATGGTCCCGAGCTTCCGTCAGGTGCAGTCCCGCATCGACGACGTGAACCGGATCCTGCGCGAGCAGATCAGCGGCATCCGGGTGGTCCGCGCGTTCGTCCGCGAACCGCGGGAGCGGCTGCGCTTCGCCGAGGCGAACGACGGCCTGACCGAGGTGTCGGTCCGCGCAGGCCGCTGGATGGCGACGATGTTTCCGCTGGTGATGCTGGTCGTGAACATCTCCAGCGTCGCGGTGATCTGGTACGGCGGCCACCGCGTCGACGCCGGGCAGATGCAGGTCGGCTCCCTGACCGCGTTCCTGAGCTACCTGATGCAGATCCTGATGAGCGTGATGATGGGGACCTTCATGCTGATGCAGATCCCGCGCTCCGCGGTCTGCGCGGACCGGATCACCGAGGTGCTCGACACCGAGCCCAGCGTCGTACCCCCGCGTGCGGGCGTCACCGAGCTGAGCCGGCACGGAGAGCTCGAGCTGGACGACGTGTCGTTCACCTATCCAGGTGCCGAGCAGCCGGTGCTCTGCGACGTGAGCTTCAGCGCCCGGGCCGGTCAGACCGTCGCCATCATCGGCTCGACCGGCGCCGGCAAGTCCACGCTGGTCAACCTGGTCCCGCGGCTCTTCGACGCGACCACCGGGACCGTGCGGGTGGACGGCGTCGACGTCCGCGACGTCGACCCCGAGCTGCTCTGGTCCCGGATCGGCCTGGTGCCGCAGCGGGCGTTCCTGTTCAGCGGCACGGTCCGCAGCAACCTGCTGCACGGCAAGCCGGACGCGACCGAGGACGAGCTCT
>JAWWPK010000156.1:0-6166 GCA_033854925.1 Nocardioidaceae bacterium
CTACATCGGCCGCAGCGCCGGCGTGGGTGACGACGAGTTCTACGTGATCGGCAATGCCCTCAACTATGCGGCGATCCCCTGTCTGTTCGCGATGGGAGCGACCATCCAGGGGGAGCGGGACGGCCACACTCTGGGGGTCGTGCTGACCAGTCCGGCACGGCGACTGCCGCTCTTCCTCGGACGGGCGCTCCCCGTCGTCGTGAATGGCTGGGCCGTGGCCTTGGTCGGGATCCTGGCCGGGATCCTGCTGCTCGACGTGCACGTGCCGCGGCAGGCCTGGCCGGGACTGCTCGTCGTCGTCGTGGTCGCCTCGGTGTCGTGCACCGGGCTCGGGCTGGCCATGGGCGCCCTGTGTTTGCGGGTCAGAGAGAGCGCCGTCCTCGGCAACGTGCTGTTCTGCATCCTGCTCGTCTTCAGTGGGGTCAACGTCGCGCTGACCGACCTCCCGGCATGGATGGCCGCAGTCGGTGGCTGGCTCCCGCTGTCGCACTCCATCGAGGCCGCGCGTCGGCTCGCGGACGGCGCCGCCCTCTCCGATGTCGGGGGACTGATGGCCCGTGAGCTCGGAGTGGGGGCGATCTACGTGGCGCTCGGCCTCCTGCTGCTCGGCTTCTTCGAGGACGAGAGCCGAAGGCGGGCCACGCTGGAGCGCACGTGAGCGGATTATCAGGTGCGCCCGACTCCGGATAGACTGCTGCGGTTGCCTCGGCGAGGGAGCCCGGACCACCACCGGACTCCGTGATCGACAGGGCGGCACTCCAGACAGCTCACTCTTTGTGGGCAGGCGGTGTGCCTCCGCGATCGCGTCGAGGCCCCAGACCAGCACTACAGCCCGCACAGCCAAGAGGAGCACCACGAGCATGGCCACCGAGAAGATCTCCGCGGAGACCCGCACCGAGTTCGGCAAGGGCGCTGCGCGCCGGATCCGCCGCGACCACAAGATCCCGGCCGTGGTCTACGGCCACGGCAACGAGACCGTGCACGTCGCCCTGCCGGGCCACGACACGATGATGGCGCTGAAGCACGGCGGCGCGAACGCGCTCCTCGAGCTCGACATCGACGGCGAGACCCAGCTCGCGCTGGCCAAGGCGGTGCAGATCGACCCGATCCGCCGGATCATCGAGCACATCGACTTCGTGGCCGTCCGCCGCGGCGAGAAGGTCACCGTCGACGTGCCGGTGCACCTGTCCGGCAGCGCCGCGTCCGAGACCCTGGTCGTCACCGAGAACTCCACGGTGCAGATCGAGGCCGAGGCGACCAACATCCCCGAGCGCATCGAGATCTCGATCGAGGGGCTGCCTTCCGGCACCCAGATCCTGGCCGGTCAGCTCGAGCTGCCCGAGGGCTCCACCCTGCTCGTCGACCCGGAGACGCTGATCGTCAACATCACCGAGCAGCAGTCCGAGGAGGCCCTGGAGGCCGAGCTCGAGGAGGCCGAGTTCGAGGCCGGCATCGAGCGCGAGGAGCACACGGAGACCGACGAGGAGATCGCTGCCGGAGACGGCGACGGTGCCGCCGAGGGCGACGCCGCTGCCGAGGGCGACGACTCGGAGGAGTGACGGAGACGGCTGTGCCGGACTCCGGGGCAGAGCCCTGGATCGTCGCTGGGCTCGGCAACCCCGGTCCGGCGTACGCCGGCCACCGGCACAACGTCGGGTACCTCGTCGCCGACGAGCTGGTCCGCCGGCTGGGCGCGCCGTTCAAGGCCAACCGGGCCAGCCGGGCCGAGGTGGCCGAGGGCCGGCTGGGCATGCCGGGGCAGCCCGGGCCGCGCATCGTCGTGATCCGGCCACGCTGCTACATGAACGAGATCGGCGGGCCGATCAAGGCACTGCTGTCGTTCTACAAGGCCGGCCCGGAGCGGCTGGTCGCGGTCCATGACGAGCTGGACATCCCGTTCGACACGATGCGGGTGAAGTTCGCCGGGGGCGACAACGGACACAACGGGCTCCGCTCGATCCGGGCCTCGCTCGGCACCGGCGACTTCTTTCGGGTCCGGGTCGGCGTCGGCCGGCCGCCGGGCCGGCAGGACCCGGCCGACTTCCTGCTCTCGAACTACTCCAGCACCGAGCGCAAGGAGCTGCCGTTCCAGGTGGACCGCGCCGCGGACGCCGTCGAGTCGCTGCTGACCCTCGGGCTCGCCGAGACCCAGCAGCGCTTCAACAGCTGATCGCGCGTGTCGAAACCTCCGCAGCCCGGGCTGGGACCAGGCCACGACTCACATCACCGGCGCCCGCCAGCCGATCTGGTGCGCCATGCCCACGGCGGCCAGCTGCGAGGACACCTCGAGCTTGGCCAGGATCGACTTCACCTGGGTGCGGACGGTCGCCTCGGAGACCACGCTCAGCCCGGCGATCTCGCGAACCGCGCGACCCCTCATCAGGTGGCCGAGCACCTCGCTCTCGCGGATGGTGAGCAGGTCCAGCCGTTCGTGGACACCCTGGGCCTCGAACCGGTGCCGGTTCCACTCGGCGACCAGCTCCTCGCGCTCCTCCCGGTCCATCACCGGGAGCCCGGCGATGATCCGGCGCACGGTCGCGAGGATGTCGCGCAGCGGCTGCGACTTCGAGAGCACCTTGCGGGCGCCGGCCCGGATCGCGTCGCCCCACCGGGCGCGGTCGGTCGAGCCGGTGACGACGATGACGTTGGCGCCGGAGCGCGCGATCGGCTCGATCAGGCGCACCCCGTCGCCGAACCGGCCCAGGTCGAGGTCGAGCAGCACCACCCGCGGCCGCTGCTTGACGATCGCGGCCACCAGGGCGCCGGGGGAGGCAGGGTCGGCGGGCACCTCGATCCGGCGTACGTCGTAGCCCTCGACGGTCAGCGCGAGGTCGACGGCCTCGGCGAACAGCCGGTGGTCCTCGACGATGAGGACCCGCTGCTCAGCTCGCCCGGGCAACCCGCTCATCCGCGCTCACCTCCTGGGGCACGGCCGGGAGGTGCACCGCGAACGACGCACCCGACGCGGTCGGCAGCAGCTCGAGCCGGCCGCCCAGCTCGTGGGTGATGTCGGCGGCGACGTGCAGGCCGATCCCCTGACCGGGGGAGTCCGGGCGGCTCACGCCCCAGTCGAAGAGCCGGTCGCGCAGCTCGAGCGGGATGCCCGGGCCCTGATCGGACACGGTCAGGGTGACGCCGTGGCCGTCGAGGTCGCGGCTGACTTGGACCGAGACCGCGTCGGGGCCGCCGTGCACCGCGGCGTTCTCCAGGAGCACGTTGACGACCTCGGCGATGTCGTCGGCGCGGCCCATCGCCCGCAGCCCGGAGGGCGCCCACACGACCACGCGGCCGCGGGCCAGGTGCGAGAGGACGATCTGACCGATGACGTCATCGAGATCGACGCTGCGGCGCTGGCTCGGCACCCGGTCGGCGACCAGTCGCTGGAGCCGCTCCACCTCGGCCCGCATCATCGCCGCGAGCGCGTCGGTGCGGTCGGCGCCCAGGCCGTCGGTCATCAGCTTCTGGGCCGACGCGATGCCGGCCACGGTGGAGTCGATCTCGTGCAGCCGCGCCTGGTCCTCGCGGAGTCCGACCTCCACGGCATGCAGCCGCAGGTGCAGGTCGAGTACCTCCTGCTTCTCGGCCTCGATGGCCTGGTGCAGCACCGCGGCGGCGGTGGCTGCGAGGAGTACGGCGCCGAACAGGCCGGTGGCCAGTGCGACCACCCCACCGACCGCGGAGCCCAGCCCCAGGGCCAGCATCCCGACCGCGACGCGGGCCCGCGCCCACTGCGGGAACTCCTCGAGCCGCAAGAGCGAGCCGGCGAGGGCGCAGGCCAGCGCGGCCAGCACCACGATCCGGATGACGTCGTGGTGGGCCGGGGACGGCAGCGGAGGTGCCTCGACGAGCACGACGTGCCGCGCACATGCGATGCCGAGGCCGACGACGAGGCCGATCGCCAGTGGATCACCGGGCAGCCGGACCAGCCGGGAGGCCAGCACGGTGCCGAGCAACCCGAGCAGGATCGCCACCCGGAAGACGAACACCCAGCCGGCCTGGGTGTCCACCGCCTCGAGGTGAGTCAGCGAAAAGGCGCCGAGGGCCATCCCCGGCACGGCCGCCACCACGAGCAGCAGGGCCAGCCAGGCGGAGGTCTGGTTGCTGGTGATCCGCCAGTGCAGGTAGAGGAAGACGGCGGCGGCCAGGGTGGTGGTGCCGACGAGCAGGCCGCGGGCGTGCGTGGCGGTCGCGAGGACGTCACCGTCCGGCACGAGCGTCAGCGTCGCCAGCAGCGGCGCAAGCATGAGCGCCCCGACGAGGGCGGTGCCTCGCCAGTTCCACACGCCCAAAGGAATGCGTAGCGCTTTCATCGGGCCCCCCACAGGCTCCGTTGATGTCCCAGAGATACGTCGGGCGGAGACCCCGAAATCCTCGCGACGACCCGGCGCACTCTAGTACCTAATTTCGGGGATGGGAACTAGTCCTCCACAGGGCGGGTGACTAGGCCGATCGGCCCATGGCCGACAGGGTGCCCTGACGTCAATAGGCTGTGCCGGTGACCTTCGACCCCGGTACGCCGCCAGCTGACGCCGACGACCACGTGCTGGCCGGCTGGGTGGCCGAGACCGCCGGGCGCCGCCTGCTCGAGGTCCGTCAGGAGGGGCTCGAGGGCCGCGAGCTGAAGGACGCCGGCGACCTGGCCGCCCACGAGCTCATCATGGGCCTGCTCGCCGAGCACCGGCCGGGCGACGCAGTGCTGTCCGAGGAGGGCAAGGACGACAAGGTCCGGCTGACCCGGGACCGGGTCTGGATCGTGGACCCGCTCGACGGCACCCGCGAGTTCTCCGAGCCTCCGCGCGACGACTGGGCGGTGCACGTCGCCCTCTGGCAGCGCGACGGCCACAAGTCGAGGGACTCGGGTGACCTGGTCGCCGGGGCGGTCGCCCAGCCCGGGCTCGGCCAGACCTTCACGACCGCCGAACCGCCCGTCGTACCCCCGAGCACCGCGCCCAGGCCGCGGATCGCGGTCTCTCGCAGCCGCCCGCCGGCGTTCGTCGACGGGCTGGTCAAGGAGCTCGATGCCGAGCTGGTCCCGATGGGCTCGGCCGGCGCCAAGGTGATCTCGGTGGTCCGCGACGTCGCCGACGCCTACGTGCACGCGGGCGGCCAGTACGAGTGGGACTCCGCGGCCCCGGTCGCCGTGGCGCGCGCCGCCGGGCTGTTCACGTCGCGGGTGGACGGGTCGCCGCTGCGCTACAACCAGGACGACGTCTACCTGCCCGACCTCGTCGTGTGCCGGCCCGAGCTGTCCGAGCGGATCCTCGCCCACCTGGCCGAAAACCCGGTGGACTGACCTCGCGTGCCCGGGATCGGATGAACCATGGCCTCCTTCATCTCGCACACGACCATCGACTGCCTCAACGCCTACGAGCTCTCCGAGTGGTGGAAGCCGGTCCTCGGCTACGTCGACCTCGAGGGCGACCCCAACCTGCCCGGCCACGAGGAGTGCATGATCCGGGATCCCGAGACCGGGCACCAGGTGCTGTTCATCGAGGTGCCCGACCCGACTCCGGGCAAGCCCCGGATCCACTTCGATGTGCGGCCCCGCGAGCGCAGCCGCGACGAAGAGGCCGAGTGGCTGCTCAGCCACGGCGCCACGCAGGTGGCCGATCATCGCGGCAAGTACGGTCCCGGGAGTGGCTGGGTCACCCTCGCGGACCCGGAGGGCAACGTCTCAATGGTACTATCCTCCCCGGATGAGCTTGATGACCACCTGGCCGCCCCCGGCTGGGTCACGATGGCGGACCCAGAAGGAAATCTCTTTTGCGTGCTGAGGTCCGAGGCCGAGGTAGAGGCCAGCCGCGAAAAAGTGTGGACGGGCGGCGTCGGCGAGGCCTGACCTATGTCTGGGCCTACCATGCCCGGCGTGACGGACGCGCGCCCTGAGGGCCTCAACCCCGAGGACGAGCTGGCCCTCCGGATCGGTCGGGTCGCGCGGGCGCACGTACAGATCGACAATAACTTGCGCGGGGTCCACCAGTCCCTCACGAGCCCAGGTCTCGCGGTGTACCTGGTCAACCGGATCACGAGCACGAGCGTCCTGGTCACCGACTGCCGAACGATGATCGCGAAGGCTGGACTGGGGCCACGCGTGGAGGGCGCGGCCATCGCGACGCTCGACGCGGTCATGGACGCGAACGTCACCCGCAACAGGGTCGTCCACGAC
>JAWWPK010000157.1:0-9561 GCA_033854925.1 Nocardioidaceae bacterium
GCGCCGTTCCGTGACCTGGGCAAGCTCCGGCCCGGAGACGTCATCGACGTCGTGATGGCGCAGGGCGAGATCAAGGACTTCACGGTGGTCAACGTCCGGCGTGCCGGCGACCCCTACTCCCAGCCCCTGCCCGCCGGCGGCGCCCGCCTGGTCCTCGCCACGGCGGAGGGCTCCGGCCCGCTCGCTTCCCTCAGCCCGAGCTCGGTGTTGTACGTCGACGCCGACGCACCCACGGGCTTCATCCCACCGTCCGGCCTGCCCGCGACGGTCCCTGATCCGGAGCAGATCATGCACAGCGACCACGGAGCGTTCCCGCTCCTGGCGCTGCACCTGGCTCTGCTCCTGGCGGCCACCCTCGGGGTCGTCGTCGCCCGTCAGCGCTGGTCCGCCCCGTTGGTCTGGATCGTCGCCGCACCCGTCGTCGTGGCCCTCGCCTGGTCCACGACCGACGTGGTGATGCGGCTCCTGCCCAACGTGGTCTGACCAGAGCAACTGCACCCGCACGACCCGCACCACCCATCCGGCCGCTTGCGGCCTCACCCTTGGAGAGAAAACAGATGCACGCTCGCAAGCTCTTCTCCGGCCTGGCCGCCACCGCGGTGGCCGTGTCGGTCGTGGCCCTGACGGCCACTCCGGCCTTCGCGGTCTACACGCCGGATCCCGACGACACGACGTTCCGCCCGGGGGCGACGACCGACCTGATCGGTGTCGGGTCCGACACCACTCAGGGCGTCGTCAAGGTCCTGGGCGACGCCTTCAACGCCACCTCGCCGACCGCCAAGATCGTGTCGTACGCCGCCACCGGCGGCGGCACCCTCGACCTGCCGGACGCCTCGTCCATCACCCGTCCAGTCGGCTCCGGCGCCGGCAAGAACCTCCTGCACGCAGGCACGAACAATCCCAACATCGACTTCGCCCGCTCTTCCTCGGCGAACAACGCCGGCGAGACCGCGGACGGTCTGCAGTCGTTCCCGTTCGCGGTGGACACCCTGATCATGGTGAAGTCGGGCAACGTGGCCTCGCACGCCCCGGCGTCGCTGACCATCGCCCAGATCCTGGACATCTACAAGGGCACCGTCACCAACTGGAGCCAGGTCGGCGGCACCGCCGGCGTCATCAAGCCGCTGATCCCGCAGAGCGGGTCAGGCACCCTGAGCTTCTTCACTGCTCAGCTCACCGCGGCCAACGGTGGCGTCGCGCCCGTCTTCGCCGGGACCGTCACTTCGGTGACCGAGCACGACCCGGCGCCGATCCAGGGCGACGCCGACGCGATCGCGCCGTTCTCGCTGGCCAAGAAGAGCACCCTGGCGAGCCCAGCTGCGGTGGCGACGGAGCCCGGCTTCCAGGCCGACCGCGCCGTCTACAACGTGGTCCGGGGCGCCGACGTGGCGAACGCCAACATCCTCGCGGCGTTCGGCACGAACGGTTACTTCTGCTCGGCCGCCGCCAAGACGCTGATCGAGGCCCAGGGCTTCCGGCAGCTGTTCCCGCCGTCCAAGGGCGGGGTCTGCGGACAGCCGACCCAGAACCCGGTCACCAACCTCACCACCGCGAACGTGACGACCACGACCACGGTGACGGTGACGAGCGCCAGTGCCTCCTCGGCCCGGATCGTCGCGAACGTGAACGCATCCTCGGCCCCGAGCGGCACGGTCGCGTTCTTCGAGGGGGCCACCCAGCTGGCCACCGGCGTACCGCTGACCTCGGGCCAGGCGGTCCGGGTGCAGACGACCTCGTCCGGCACGCACACCTACAAGGCCGTCTTCACCCCGGCTGCGAACACGGCGTTCACCTCCTCGGAGGGCACCGGCACCGGCACCGTCCAGAAGGCCACGTCGTCCCTGTCGGCGGCCTTCCCGAAGACGGTCAAGTTCGGGAAGAAGGCCAAGGGCACGGTGACGGTGACGCTGACTGGCTCCTCGTCGAAGGCCTCCGGCACGGTGACCATCAAGGAGGGCACCAAGGTCCTCGGCACCGGCACCCTGGTCAACGGGAAGGTGACGATCACCCTGAAGAAGAAGCTCAAGCCCGGCAAGCACAAGCTCACGGCCTCGTGGGCCGGTGACGCCAACGCCGCGGGCAGCGAGGCGAAGTTCAAGATCAAGGCCCTCGCGAAGCCGAAGAACTAGCACCCGCATCACCCAGCCGGCCCGGGCGGGAGTCTCCCTCCCTGACCCCCGCCCGGGCCGGCGCCCACCTCAGCACAGAGAGACACACCGATGACCATCACGCCGTCGCAGCACACCGACCTGCTCCCCGCCGTACCTCCTGGAGCTTCAAGGGCCGCGCTCGCCGAGCTGCGGGCGGTCGACATCACCGCGTGGTTCGGCCAGCACAAGGTGCTCGACCGGGTCTCACTGACGATGCCGGCCGGTGGCATCACCGCCCTGATCGGCCCGTCTGGCTGCGGCAAGTCGACGTTCCTGCGGATCCTCAACCGGATGCACGAGCTCGTCCCGTCGGCCGCGCTGGCCGGAGAGGTGCTGCTCGACGGCGAGGACATCTACGACCCGTCGCGCCGGCTGATCGACGCCCGCCGCGCGATTGGGATGGTGTTCCAGAAGCCGAACCCGTTCCCGGCGATGTCGATCCGGGAGAACGTCCTGGCCGGGCTCCGGCTCACCGGGACCCGGGCGTCGCGCGGGGCCAAGGAGGTGCTGGTCGAGCAGTGCCTGCACAAGGGCGGCCTCTGGCAGGAGGTGAAGGACCGGCTCGACGCTCCCGGCGGCAGCCTGTCCGGCGGCCAGCAGCAGCGGCTGTGCATCGCCCGCTCGCTCGCGGTGAAGCCGCGGGTGCTGCTGATGGACGAGCCCTGCTCGGCCCTGGACCCGACCTCCACCCGGGTGATCGAGGAGACCATGGTCGAGCTGGCGCGCGAGGTCACCATCGTCATCGTCACCCACAACATGCAGCAGGCCGCGCGGGTCTCCGACACCTGCGCGTTCTTCCTCGCCTCGCAGGGCACGCCGGGCATCGTCGTCGAGCACGGCCAGACCGATGCGATGTTCGGCAGCCCCCAGGACCAGCGCACCGCCGACTACGTCAACGGTCGCTTCGGGTGACGTTTCGTCACCTGTTGTTCTTTGCGTTTGCCTTGGCGCTGGTCAGCTCGGTGGCCTGGCTCGGGCAGCAGCGGACCTCCTCGGGGGATCCGGTGCTCAGCTCCGCGGGGCCGCCCAGTCTGGCCGCCCGGCCGGCGCCCGGTCCCTTGCCCGCGCCCGCCGCTCCTGTCACCACCTCGTCCGTCCCGTCGGTCGGCGGCCGGTGGGTGCGGCGCACGGCGGCTCTCGCCGGGATCCCGGAGGTGGCTGTTACGGCGTACGCCCGGGCGGTGCTGGGTGCGCCGCCCTCCTGCGGCGTCGGCTGGACGACCCTGGCCGGGATCGGCTGGGTCGAGTCGCAGCACGGGACCCTCGGCGGCCGCTCGCTCGATGCTTCCGGGCGCCCGTCGTCGCCGATCCTCGGGCCTGCTCTCGACGGCGCCGGCCCGGTCGCCGCGATCCGTTCCACTGCCTCGATCGCGCTGCTCCACGGCGACCCTCAGTGGGACCACGCCGTCGGTCCGCTCCAGTTCCTCCCCTCGACCTGGGAGACCTGGGCCCGTGACGGCGACGGCGACGGCACCGCCGACCCGCAGGACCTCGACGACGCCGCTGCCGCCGCCGCGGCGTACCTCTGCGGCACCGGCCAGGACCTCACCACCGGCCCCGGCTGGTCGGCCGCGGTCTACGCCTACAACCACAGCTCCACCAACGTGCATTCCGTCTACCTCGCCGCTACGACCTACGCCACCCGGGCGGGGCAGCCGGAGGGATAGTCTCCGACGTTCTGGTTGAGGACACGCCCTACGACGTGCCGGAACGTCAGGGACTATCCCGAGCCGGCCGCCTGTGGATAGAACGCGACCACAGTCGGTGAGGCGGGCATATCTCCCGCATGGAGATGTGGGGGAGTGCGCACGGCGTCGTGACTCCCGTCGGAGCACGTGAGCTGTCGCGTGCCGAGCGGGATGCCGCGGCGTCGCCATGGGGAGAGTGGCGGCGCAGCAGCCACGGTCGCTACGTGCCCAGGCACGTCAAATTCACCCCACAGCAACGGACTGCGGAAGCCGGTGCCCTGTTGGTAGGGCTTGCGGCGATCACCGGATGGGGGGCTCTGGCGTGGCTCTCCTCGCGCTGGTTCGACGGGCTGGAGGGGGACGGTCGGACCTTTCGACCGGTTTCGATCGCCCAGCCCCGTCGACTTGTTCGCCCCCAGGAGCTCGTGACCCTGTGTGAAGAGCGGTTCGATCCCAGGGAGGTCGTCGTGGTCGACGGACTACGAGTGACCAACGCTGTTCGCTCGACGTGCTTCGAGATGCGATATGCGTCGCACTTGCGGGCCGCAGTCGTCGCGCTCAGCATGGCCACCTACAACGACCATGTCTCTATCGACGAGGTGGCTGAGTGGGCGTTGTCCCATCCCAGCTACACCGGCATCGACCAGTGTCGACGGGCGCTGCCCCTGGGCGACGAGAATGCCTGGTCCCCGGCCGAGGTCGAGATGGTGCTCGACTGGACGGATCTGGTGGGTTTTCGACCACTGATGAATCGGCCGCTCTTCGATCTCGGCGGTCGGCACATAGGTACGCCGGACGTGATCGATCCGCGCACCGGCGTCATGGGTGAGTACGACGGACCGCTGCACCTTGCGGGTGCGCGTAGGGCTGTCGACCTGAAGCGCGAGGACGACTTCCGCCGACACGGGCTGTTCCCGGTCACGATGGTCACCGCGGACCGCCGCGATCAGTCGGCGTGGCAAGCGCGAGTCCGCACGGCGTACGCACAGGCAGAACGCACGCCAGCCGCCGACCGACTCTGGACCCTCGAGCCGCCTCCCTGGTGGGTTCCAACCTGGACGGTGGCCCAACGGCGCGCACTCACCGAGCGGCAGAGAGCGAGATTCCTTGCGCTCCGACAGGCGGGATAGTCCCTGACGTTCTGACCGGCCACCGGGCGTGTCCTCTGCCGTTTCGTCAGGGACTATCGGCGTCAGGCGGGCTCAGGGCAGCTGGAGGACGTAGTGGCAGATGACGTAGACCAGGGCGGCGGCGGAGCCGGCCATGGGGAAGGTGAGGATCCAGGCGGTCACGATCGAGCGGGCGACGCCCCAGCGTACGGCGGAGAACCGCTTGGTGGCGCCCGCGCCCATGATCGCCGAGGTGATCGTGTGGGTGGTCGAGATCGGGGCCTCGAAGACGAACGCCGTCGTGTAGAGCACGATGGTGCCGGCCGTCTCGGCCGAGAAGCCGCGGGCCGGGTCGAGGTGGATGATCTTGCGGCCCAGGGTGCGCATGATCCGCCAGCCGCCGGAGTAGGTGCCGAGCGAGATCGCGGTCGCGGCCGAGATGACGATCCACAGCGGCAGGTGCGGGTCGTCCGCCGAGTAGTAGCCGGCCGTGGTCACCGCCAGGAAGATCACGCCCATCGTCTTCTGGGCGTCCTGGAGGCCGTGGCCGAGCGCCAGGCCGGCCGCCGAGAGGGTCTGCAGCATCCGGAAGCCGCGGAAGACCTTGTGCGGGTTCCGGCGCCGGAAGATCCACATGATCGAGAGCATGATGATGAAGGCGAGCGAGAACCCGACGATCGGCGAGGCGATCATCGGGATGACCACCTTGTCCAGGATCGTCTGCCACTCGATGGTCACGCCTCCGGCCAGCCCGGCACCGACCAGCCCGCCGATCAGCGCGTGGGACGAGGACGACGGCAGCCCGAAGTACCACGTGATCAGGTTCCAGGTGATCGCCCCCAGCAGGCCGGCGAAGATGATGACCAGGCCATGCTTCTCCGAGACCCCGTCGATGGTGAGCACGCCCTGGACGGTCTTCGCGACCTGCTGGCCGAGCAGGGCACCGACGAAGTTCATGACCGCGGCCAGGATCAGGGCCACACGCGGTGTCAGGGCCCGGGTCGAGACCGACGTTGCGATGGCGTTGGCGGCGTCATGGAAACCGTTGGTGTAGTCGAAGGTCAGCGCAACGACCACGACCGCGATGACGATCGCGAGCTCCATGTGGGTGCCTCCCCTCAGCCTCGGGCGTCGCGAGCGTCGTCAGACGCGTGCGACGGCAAGGGCGAGGAGTGAAGCCATACCGGGGTTGTCTTGCGAACGACGACAACGCCCCCAGCGTCCGCGTATGGCGGCGCGCAGCAGGCCGAGGTCTGAGGGGAGGCACCCATCAGGGTTTCAGCTCTCCTTGACGGCGATCTGCTCGATCGTGTGGGCCACGCTCTCGAACGCGTCGATGGCGCGCTCCAGGGCCTCCACGATGTCCTTGAGCTTGAGCACCTCGATCGTCTTGAACTCCCCCGAGAACAGCTTCGCCAGCATCCGGCGGTGGTTCTTGTCACCGGTGTTCTCGAGCCGGTTGATCTCGATCCAGAACTCCTCGAGCTTCTGCGGGGTCTGCAGCCCGGGCATCGCCGCGGCGGTCAGCTCGGCGCAGCGCTGGAGCACGTCGACCTGCTGGGAGAGCTCCGGCGGCAGCACCTTCACCTCGTAGAGCAGGATCAGGTCGACGACCTCGTCCATCATGTCCATGACGTCGTCGAGCCCCGACCCGAGCCGGTAGATGTCCTCGCGGTCGAACGGCGTGACGAACGTCGAGTTCACCCGCTTGAACAGTGCGTGGGTGGTCTCGTCGGCCTCGTGCTCGGCGGCGCGCATCCGGGTCGCGACGTCGTCGTGGACGGCGGTCTCGCTGAGCATCTCGGCGAGGAGCCCGGCGCCGATGACGAGGTGCTGCGCCTGCTCGCTGAACAGGTCGTAGAACACCGAGTCGACCGGGCGGAAACGCAATGCCACTGACTTCTCCTGGCGAGGCTACGGATGACCACTTCGGGGCCGGTGTCGGCCGCCGGACAGCCTAGGGGGTGCACCGCCGACACGCGCAAGTCAGGGTTCGTTCACCCAGCCGTACGCCGGCGCCGGTGGCGCTCGATCAAGGCCTCCTGATAGGCGACCTTGCCGCCGTTCCGCACCCAGTCGCCGTCGCTGTGCAGCTCCCACGCGGACGTGTCGTGCCAGAACGCGAGGTCGAGCATCTCGCCGACCTCCTCGACCAGGGCGACCTCGGGCAGCCGGACCAGCACCTCGACGCGGCGGTCGAGGTTGCGGTGCATCATGTCGGCAGAGCCGATCCACGCCTCCGGCTCACCGCCGTTGTCGAACCAGTAGACCCGGCTGTGCTCCAGGAAGCGGCCCAGGATCGAGCGCACCTCGATCGTCTCCGACAGGCCGGGTACGCCGGGCCGCAGCGCGCAGATGGCGCGGGTGACCAGCTGGACCGGGAGCCCTTCCTGGGAGGCCAGGTAGAGCGCGTCCATGATCGCCTCGTCGACCAGCGAGTTCATCTTCATCCGGATCCGCGCCGGACGGCCGGCCCGGTGGTGCTCGATCTCGCGCTGGATCCGGTCCACCAGCCCGGTGCGCACCGAGTCGGGGGCCACCATCAGCTGGTCGTACGACGCGTTGCGGGACCAGCCGGACAGGTTGTTGAACAGGTGGGCGACGTCCTCGCCGATCAGCTCGTCGGTGGTGAGCAGCCCGAGGTCCTCGTACATCCGGGAGGTCTTCGGGTTGTAGTTGCCGGTGCCGATGTGGGTGTAGCGGCGGATGCCGTCCGCTTCGTCGCGCACGACCATGGCCAGCTTGCAGTGCGTCTTGAGGCCGACCAGGCCGTAGACGACGTGGCAGCCGGCCTGCTCGAGTTTGCGCGCCCAGCGGATGTTGGCCTCCTCGTCGAAGCGTGCCTTGAGCTCGACCAGGACCAGCACCTGCTTGCCGGCCTCGGCGGCGTCGATGAGGGCGTCGATGATCGGGCTGTCACCCGAGGTGCGGTAGAGGGTCTGCTTGATCGCGAGCACGTGCGGGTCGGCGGCGGCCTGCTCGATGAACCGCTGCACCGAGGTCGCGAACGAGTCGTAGGGGTGGTGCAGCAGTACGTCGTGCCGGCGGGTCGCCTTGAACACGTCGACCGGCGCCGACGACTCAACCTCGGCCAGCAGCGGGTGGGTGGTCGGCACGAACGCGGGGTACTTCAGCTCCTCGCGGTTCTGGTCGGCGATCCCGTGCAGCCCCCGCAGGTCCAGGGGACCGGGGAGGCGGAAGACCTCCTCGACGCTCACCCCGAGCTCGGTGACGAGCAGGTCGAGCACGCTCTGGGTCATCGACTCCTCGACCTCGAGGCGCACCGGCGGACCGAACCGGCGGCGGAGCAGCTCCTTCTCGAGCGCCGCCAGCAGGTTCTCGGCGTCGTCCTCCTCGACCTCCAGGTCCTCGTTGCGGGTCACCCGGAAGGTGTGCACCTCCAGGACCTCCATGCCCGGGAAGAGCCGCTTGAGGTGCTCACCGATGACGTCCTCGAGCGGGACGAAACGCTGGTTCCCGAGCGGCACGAACCGGTCGAAGATCGGCGGCACCTTGAACCGGGCGAAGTGCTCCTTCGCGGTCTTCGGGTTGCGGATCGTCACGGCCAGGTTGAGCGAGAGACCGGAGATGTAGGGGAACGGGTGCGCCGGGTCGACCGCCAGCGGGGTGAGCACCGGGAAGATCCGGTCCTTGAACAGCTTCTTGCAGAACTTCTGCTCCTCGCGGTCGAGGTCGCTCCAGCGCACCAGCTCGATGCCGGCTTCGGTCAGCTCCGGCACCAGCGTCTCGGTGAACAGCTTCGCGTGCCGCTCGCTGAGGTCGCGCGACTTCTCCCAGATCCCCTCGAGGATGTCGCGCGGCATCATTCCCGAGGCGGCCCGCACCGCCAGCCCGGCGGCGATCCGGCGCTTGAGGCCGGCCACCCGCACCATGAAGAACTCGTCGAGGTTGCTGGTGAAGATCGCCGCGAACCGGACCCGTTCGAGCAGTGGTTGCGTCTGGTCCTCGGCCAGCTCGAGCACCCGCTGGTTGAGCCGGAGCCATGACAGCTCGCGATCGAGGAACCGGTCCTCGAACTTCTCGACGCCGGCCAGCACCGCCTCGGTCGCGACGTACGGCGGCTCCACGTCGAAGGGCTCCTCGGGCACGCTGTCGCCGCGCGCGGTGACGGCGGTGTCGGTGCTCTCGAGGGTCATGCGGCCAGTCTGGCACCGCAGGGTGAACAGGGGACGTCTAGGTTGGTACGCCGTGGGTGTGCGCAGGCGGCTCGAGGCGGCGGCTCTGGCCGGAGCGATGGCGCTCCCGGAGTCGGCCCAGCGTGTGCTGGCCGGCCGGGCCGTGACGGTCGACGGCAACACTCTCGCCACCGACGTGCAGCTCATGCTCAGGCTGCAGCGACTGGCCAGGGTGCCGGGCGCCGAGGAGCTGCCGCTCGCCGAGGGGCGCGAGGTGCTGCGCCTCACGTCGGCGCACACGGCCGGCGACCAGCCGATCGGTGCGGTTCGGTCGCTGCAGGTCGCGGACCTGCCGGCCCGGCTCTACGTGCCCGAGGGCGCGCCGCCGGCCGGCCCGCTGCTGGTCTTCTTCCACGGCGGCGGCTTCTGGTGCGGTGACCTGGACAGCCACGACGGGGTCTGCCGGTTCCTCGCGGAG